>CAZBTA010000035.1:14036-30375 GCA_964494515.1 uncultured Bryobacter sp. | reverse complement strand
GCGGCACACAGCGCCGCGTGGCCTACGGCCAACTTCGGCTCAGCCTGCACCACTTCTTCGAGAATCTTCCGTGCCTGCTTGCCGTTATCGCCCTTGAAGTACGCCGTCATCAGTTGGCGCGCCCGCAAGATCTGCCCGTTGGCGTCGTTGGCCGGCTGGTCGCCCCATTGCCACCATCCGAGGCCCGCTGCTACCACCGCCACCACGGCCACCAGGGCCCACAGCGGTACCGTGTGCGGCTTTGCCTTCGCCACCGGCGCTGGTCGGTCGAGCAATGCCATGGCCTCAATCGCGCTGGCCGGACGCGAGGCCGGGTTCTTCGCCACGCAGGCGAGAATCATCTCTTCCCAGCCCACCGCGAGGCCGGTCCGCCCGGCGGCGAGATCGTCCGAATGTGCCGCCCGGTGGCCCGTCAGCATCTCATAAGCCAGCACGCCAAATGCGTACACATCGCTTGCCGGCGTGGCCGTCTCCCCGGCCAGTTGCTCGGGCGCCATATAGCCGGGCGTACCCAGGATCGCCCCCGTCTGCGTGTATTCCCCCGATGCCTCGTGGCCTTCAAACGCCCGCGCCAGGCCAAAGTCGGTCAGACACAGCCGCCCGCCGTCCACCATCACGTTGGCCGGCTTCAAATCCCGGTGGACAATTCCCTTGGCATGCAGTGCCTGCAGTGCCGCCGCCAGTTGCTCGAGTAGCGGCCGCGCCTCTTCAGCGCTCAGCTTGCCCTTGCGCTGCAGCAGCCGCCCCAGCGTCTCGCCGGGCACGAACTCCATCGTGAAGAACACGAGGTCCCGCCCCTCGATGCTTTCCCGGCCCACGTCAAACACGCGGCAGATTCCCTCATGCGTCACCTGTCGCGCCAGTTGCACTTCGCGACGAAACCGCGCGGTCCCCTGCGTATCGAGCAGCCCCATGCGAATCGTCTTCAGCGCCACCGGCCCGCCCAACTCGCGATCCTCCGCCCGATACACCTCGCCCATCCCACCGCGGCCCAAAAACTCCTTCAGCTCGAAGCGCCCCGCCAGCACTGTCCCCATTTCAAGAAGGTGCATCGGTTCACGTGGTACCTCGGTGATCAGCGCGGTATCAGGCGATTTCGCCTCCCGCAGCATCTCTTCCACCTTGGCCCGCAACTGTGGATCCCCACCGCACGCCGCGTCCAGATAAGACGCAACCTCCTCCTCCCTCAATTCGAGGGCATGCGAGAAGATCGACTTGAGTGCAGCGAATTTGCCTGTACTCATGGTGTGTCCTGTCAGACGCTCAGATTCGAACTCAACTCAGTCTTGAGCCATGCCCGGCCGAAGGTCCACTCTCTTTCCACCGTGCGCTTCGGTACGTTCAATACGTGCGCGGTCTCCTCCACCGAGAGCCCGCCAAAGAATCGCAATTCCACTACCTTGCCTACCAGTTCATCCTCGGCGGCCAGTCGCGTCAGCGCCTCGTCCACCTCGAGCAACTTGCTGGGGCTGTCCGGGGCAAATGCCAGCGCCTCGTTGAGCGGCATCAGCAGCACACCGCCGCCCCGCTTGCCCGCCAGCCGCTGCCGTGCGTGGTCCACCAGAATCTGCCGCATCACACGCGCCGCCACGGCAAAGAAGTGCGCCCGGCCCTGCCAGTCGGCGGCTTTCAGGTTCACCAGCTTGAGATAGGCCTCGTTCACCAGCGCTGTCGCCTGCAAGGTATGGCCTTCGCGCTCACGGTTCATATGGCGGTTGGCGATCGCGCGCAACTCCCCATAGACGGCGTCAATCAGCGCCGCGCGCGCCACTTCGTCACCGCTCTGAAAGCGGTGTAGCAAACCAGTGATGTCTTGCTCGGTCGAGTCCACGGGGTGATTGTCATTCTACCCCGCATAAGGTGAGACTTAGCGCTTTTTTACAGTAGTTGCCGTACTGTCCGCAGCAGTAATTCGCTGTCTACCGGCTTCGGCAGGTAGCCCTGCATGCCCTGCGAAAGGCACAGCAATCGGAATTCATCCCCCGCATTCGCCGTCAGCGCCAGCACCGGCGTTTTCTCATAGCCCGAGATCTCGCGCAGTCGCGCTGTCGTCTCAATGCCGTCCATGCCGGGCATCTGCAGATCCATTACCACGAGGTCATATTTCCCGCGTGCCGCCGCATCGATGGCCGCCAGCCCATTCTCGGCCAGCGTGATCTGATACCCACCCCGCTTCAGAAACGATTCAGCCACCTTGCGCGCCGCTTCGTTGTCGTCCACCACCAGAATCCGCCGCTCCGATGGCTTCACAAACTTCACTTCGAGGTCCGAGTGCTCCAGCGGCACCGTAAACGAGAACACGCTGCCCGCCTTCGGTGTACTGCGCACCTCAAGCTTGCCACCCATTACCTGTGCCAGGCCCCGCGCCAGCGTCAGCCCCAGGCCCATGCCCGAGTAGCGCCGCGAAAGTCCGTTCTCAATCTGCTCAAAGCTGTCAAATACGCGGTCGATCTCCGCTGGCTCCATCCCGATCCCGGTATCGTGCACTTCCACCCGCAGCAGAAACTTCCCCGATGGGTCCTCGCCCACCACACTCACCCGCAATTCCACCCCGCCAAACTCGGTAAACTTCACCGCGTTCGACAGCAGATGGCCGATGAGCTTCCGCAGTCGGATCTCGTCGCCAATGGCCGCCTCCGGCACGCTGTCCTCGATCTTCAGCGCAAACGTCAACCCTTTTTGCCGCGCCTTCACCAGCCACTGCGCCGCAATCGATTCGATCGTTTCTTCCAGCAAAAATTCCGTCGCCTCGATCTTCGAATCTCCGGCAGCCAGCGCCGTAAACTCCAGGGTCGAGCTCAGCACGTTGTACAACTCCTCGGCGCAGGCGCGCGTCAGTTGCACATACTCCTTTTGTTCCTGCGTCAGCTGCGATTGCTCGAGCAGATTCGTCATGCCGAGGATACCGCTCAACGGCGTGCGCACCTCGTGATTCAAGGCGGCGAGAAACTGCCGCTTGAGCCGGTCTATTTCGGGGCGAGAGACCATTCCCTAAGAAGATCGGCCATATACCTTAGGGGCTTTAGGCTGTAGTGAGGTTTTGCTGGCTCTAGCGCAACATCCCTTGCACCCCTGCAATCAGCGTGCAGGTCAGGACGTGGAGCAGCCAACCATAATGAATCCAATGTCTTGTGAATCGAATGACGAGCCGAACATCTTCGAGTTGCATGTTCTAGTACGATTTTCCCTAAGGTCTTACCCCGAGAAAAGCCGTAAGAGTACCGCCCGATACGCCTTAAGTACTACAAGTCCCGCCTCAGTACAAGGAAGCTTCGCCATCCGGTCGTGACTTCCACCGTCGGTGCAGCCACAACCACTGTTCCGGTGTCCGCCGGATCACCCCTTCAAAGTGCTTTGTGATGCGCGCCGTATCCGCCACCACATCCCCGCTCATCTCAAAAATCGGGTCAAACCGCAGCACATACTTCCCCCGCCGCTCATCCCACAGCGCATACCCGGGGATCACCGCCGCCCCCGTTTTGTGCGCCAGCCTGACAAAGGTCGTTCCTGTCGAGGCCGGAATGCCGAAAAAATCAACAAATGCCCCGTTCTCCGGCAGCGTGTTCTGATCGATCAGGATCCCCACCGCCTCATTCGCCGCCAGCGCCTTCAGAATGCCTCGCACAAAGTCCTGCTTGTCGAGGATCCGGTTGCCCGACCCCATCCGGTAACGCTTCACCCATTCATCGAGCAGCGGGTTATCCAGCGGCCGCACCACCACATGCATCGGCTCGCACAGCAGCGCGTGGGCAAACGCGCTCAGCTCCCAGTTGCCCAGATGCCCCGTGGCAAACAGCACGCCCTTGCCGCGCCTCTTGGCCTCTTCATAGTGCTCAAAGCCCTCATACTCGATCCACTCGCCGATGTTCGCCGCATTGCGGGAAGGGAACCGCGAAAAGTAGTAGAGCATCCGCCCCAGCGACGTAAACACGCCATCAATCGTGCGGCGCGCGTCCGCCTCCGGCAACGCCATCTTGAGGTTGCGCTCGCCCACCTGCCGCATGCGACGCGCCACGCGGTCGAGCAGTCGCGCCACCCCCAGTGAGAATCCCAGCGGCATCCGCGCCGCCAGCCCCACCAGCCCCGCGACCAGCCCTGCCTCAAAGCGGTTCTGCCACTCCGATCGCTGTTTGCTCACCCTTCGCGCTCAATCCAGCCGCCACCCACGACCAGTTCTCCCTGATAAAACACCGCCCCCTGCCCGGGCGTAATCGCCCGCTGCGGCGTGTCAAATTCCACCTCGGCCACCTTCGGGTCCGCCGTCGGGTAAATCGTGGCCGCTGCCGGCTGGTGCCGGTTGCGGATGCGCACCTCGGCGCGCAGCGGCTCCTGCGGGTCGGCCACCGAGATCCAGTTGATCTCGCCCACCCGGAATCGCGTGCGCAACAACGCCTCGCCCTTGCCCACCTTCACTTCCCGCGTCTGCGGGTTTGTCTCGATCACATAGAGCGGCTCGCCCGCGGCAACGTTCAGCCCGCGCCGCTGCCCCACCGTAAAGTGATGCACGCCGGCATGCTCGCCGAGCACCTTGCCGTCACGATCCACGATCTTGCCACTCGCCAAGTCGCGCTCGATGCCTTGCTCCTTGAAGTACGCCTCGATAAACGCCGCGTAGTCGCCATTCGGCACAAAGCAGATCTCCTGGCTGTCCGGCTTCTCAGCCACCGGCAGGCCCAGATCAAGCGCCAACTGGCGCACCTCGGTCTTCACCATGCCGCCCAGCGGAAACATCGTGCGCGCCAGTTGCTCCTGCGTCAGCCCCCATAGAAAATACGTCTGGTCCTTCGACGCATCGGCCGACCGCAGCAGTTGCCACCGCCCGCTCGCCTCGTCATAACGGATCTGCGCGTAATGCCCCGTGGCAATCTTCTCGGCCCCGATGCCATCGGCCATCTCAAGAAACTGGTCGAATTTGATGAAGTTGTTGCACAGCGTGCAGGGGATCGGCGTCTTGCCCGCCACGTAATCCTCAACGAACGGCCGCACCACGTGCTGCTCAAAGCGGTCCTCGAAATTCACCACGTAATAGGGAATCCCCAGCGTCTGCGCTACAAACCGCGCGTCATAGACGTCATCGAGCGAACAGCAACGCCCGCTCGCGCCTTCGTTGGCGATCTCGGGCAGCCGCCGCTGGTTCCATAACTGCATCGTCAGGCCCACCACGGGCTGGCCGGTTCGCTTCAGCATCCCGGCGACAACAGACGAATCCACACCGCCACTCATCGCAACGGCAATCGGCGCTTGATCAGGCATAAGCAGGTGACAACTTCCTCAATCTCTTCACACTCTCCCCCACCGCGCCAACCAGCGCGTCCACTTCCTCCACCGTATTCGATGCGCCCAGCGAGATCCGGATGCTCGAGCGCGCATCCGCCGGGCTCAGGCCCAGCGCCAGCAAGACATGCGACGGCTCCACGCTCCCGCTCGAACAAGCCGACCCGCTCGATACCGCAAAGCCCTTCATGTCGAGCGCAATCACCAGGCTTTCCCCTTCAATGCCCGGAAACCGCACATTCGTCACATTCGGCGCCCGCTTCTCGCGGCTGCCGTTGATGTGACAATCTGGCACCTGCTCGAGCAGCATGCGCTCCAGCCGGTCTCGCAACTCCGGGCTCATCAGCTTCACCTGCTCACAAGCGGCGCCCAGCCCCACCGCTCCGGCAACGTTCTCCGTGCCCGGTCGCCGGTCGCGCTCATGATGTCCGCCATACGTGCGCTTGCGCAGCGGCGTCCCCTTGCGCGCGTAGAGGGCTCCGACGCCCTTCGGCCCGTTCAGCTTGTGCGCGCTCAGGCTCAATAGGTCAACATCCCACTCGCGTACGTCCACCGCGATCCGGCCCGGCGCCTGCACCGCGTCGCAGTGCAGCAGCACGCCCGCCTCGCGGCAGATGGCCGCAATCTCACGCACCGGCTCGAGCGTACCCGTCTCATTGTTCACCGCCATCACGCTTACGGCACGCGTGTCAGGCCGCAGCGCCCGGCGCACATCATCAGGGTCCACCACACCATTGGCACTCACTGGCAGGATTGACACCGGGTGCCCATCGGCCCGCAGCGCTTCCACCACGTTCAATATTGCCGGGTGTTCGATTGCCGTCGTGATGAAGTGATGTTTCTCGCCCGCCTCCACCAGCCCAAACAGCGCGAGGTTGTTGGCTTCGGTGCCGCCGCTGGTGAACACCACCTCTTCGGGCTTGGCGTTGAGGAACGTCGCCACCTGCCGCCGCGCCTTCTCAAGCGCCTGCCGTGCCTGTTGGCCATAGCCGTGGATGCTCGAGGCATTGCCATGCACACCGGTCAATACCGGCAGCATCGCCTCAAGTACCGCGGGGGCTAGGGGAGTTGTGGCGTTGTGGTCAAAATACGCGCGCACCCTACCATTATCGCTTGCGCACTACGGTCGAATCCCGCAGCCCCAGGCTCTGGTAGATCTGCCGCGTCGCGTCTGACTTGTTGAGCGTGTAGAGGTGAATGCCCGCCACACCGTTATCAAGCAGGTCGCGGCACTGCTCAGTCGCCCAATGGATGCCGACATTGCGCACCGCCTGCGGGTCGTCGCTCGCCCGCTCAAGCGCCCGCACCAACCGGGCCGGATAGCGCGCGCCCAGCGCCAGTTGCGCCATGCGCTTCATGCTGCTCAGCGAGGTCACCGGCATGATGCCGGCAATGATCGGGATCCGGATGCCCGCCAGTTCACACCGCTCGCGAAAGTCGTAGAGATCGCGGTTATCAAAGAACAACTGCGTGCAGATGTAGTCGGCGCCCTCGTCCACCTTGCGCTTCAGGTTGTCCATCTCCTCCAGGCGATTCGGCGTCGCCGGATGCCCTTCCGGAAAGCCCGCCACCCCTACACCAAAGCCACGCGAGTCCGGATGGATGCCGCGCCGGTTGAACTTCTGGATAAACCGCACCAGGTCGGCCGCATGCTGAAAGGCGTCATTCGCCTTCACATAGTTCTTGAGGTCGCGCGGCGGGTCGCCACCGAGCGCGAGGATGTTTGATACCCCGGCGGCGGCATACTTCACCAGGATCGACTCCACCTCTTCTTCGCTATGGCACACACAGGTCAGATGCGGCACCGGGTCGAGGGTGGTCGTCGACTTCAGCTTCACCACCAGGTCATGCGTCAGCTCCCGCGTCGAGCCGCCCGCCCCATAAGTGACCGAAACAAAAGAGGGCTGTAATGTTTCAAGCGATGCAATGTTCTCAAACAGCACCTGCGAGTCGGCCTCGGTCTTCGGCGGGAAGAACTCAAACGACAAGGTCGTCTGATGCTCCGCCAGGATATCCCGGATATGCATAGTAAAGCTCTATTCTAACGAATAGGCATGATCACACTGCTTACCGACTTCGGTCTCCGCGATCACTTTGTCGGCGTGATGAAAGGCGTCATCGCCACCATTGCCCCGCGTGTCCCCGTTGTCGACATCACCCACGAGGTCACGCCCTTTGCCATCCATGAGGGCGCCTTCCTGCTCGCCCAGAGCTGGCGCTACTTCCCCAAGGGCACCATCCACGTCGCCATTGTCGACCCCGGCGTCGGCTCCGCCCGCCGCCCCCTGCTGCTTGAGAGCCGCGGCCACTATTTCATTGGCCCCGACAACGGCTTGTTCACCCCCATCCTCGCCAACGCTCATGTGAAGGCCCGCGTGCTCGATGCCCCGCGCTACTGGCTGCCTGAGGTCTCTTCCACCTTCCACGGCCGCGACATCTTTGCCCCCACCGCCGCCCACCTCGCCGCCGGCGTCAAACCCTCCCGCCTTGGCTCGCGCATTACTGACCCGCTCGTCTCCCCCGGCTTCGAGCCCCGCCAGTTGAGCGAGGTCGTCTACGAAGGCCTGATCCTCCACACCGACCGCTTCGGCAACCTCATCACCAACTTCCCGGCCGCGGAGTTTCCACTGGTAACATCCATCGAGGCCGGCTCGCATGTGATCACCCATCGCGCCCGCACCTATGCCGAAGCTCCGGCTGGCGCCCCCTGCCTGATCGCCGGCTCGGCTGGTTATCTTGAGATCTCGATCGCCGCCGGGAGCGCCGCCGCCCAATTGGGCCTCAATACCGGCGCTCCCCTGCGGCTCAAACTCGCCTAGGCGCGTCCCGAGAACTCGCCCGTCTCCGTCGATACCTTTACCTTCTCGCCCGTCTTGATGAACAGCGGCACCCGGATCTCGAGCCCCGTCTCGAGCTTGGCCGGCTTGGTCACGCTGCCGCTCGAGGTATCGCCCTTCACGCCCGGTTCCGTATAGGCCACCTCGAGCTCGACAAACTGCGGCAGGGCAATGCCGATCGGGTTGCCTTCATATTTCTGCAGCTCGATCATCAGGCCTTCGATCAGGTAGTCCTTGGCGTCGCCCATCTGGTCTTCATTGAGCGTCAGCGTCTCAAACGACTCCTGGTCGAGAAAGTGCGACCCATCGCCATCGCTATAGAGGTAGCTGGCCGTGATCACGCTGAGGTCTGGCTCTTTGAACTTCTCGCCGGCCTTGAACGTCTTCTCGAACACGGCTCGCGTCAGCAGGTTGCGCATCTTGATGCGCACCAGTGTTTGCCCGCCCCGCGCTGTCGGCGAACTCACTTCCACATCGAGGCACACATAGGGCACCCCCTCGTTCTCAAACAGCGTCCTCTTCTTTACACTCAGGGCATCAATTAAAGCGGCCATAAACTCCTATTGAAGCATCCAATCGAATATGCCTGAGTTGCCTGAGGTTGAAGCCGTCGTTCGTCGTTTTCGTGAAGCCGCCCTGGGGGCCCGCATCCATTCGGTTACCATTGAGCGGCCGGGCAATGTCGCCCCGCAAAAGCCTACCCAGTTCCGCAAGCTGCACGGGGCCACCATCACCGATGCCCGCCGCCGGGCCAAGCACATCCTGGTGGATCTCGACAACGGCCATCACCTCCATATCCACCTGCGGATGACGGGCAACCTCTACGTCCTGCCGGATTACCGCTTTCGCCCTCTCTCGACCCGCGTCTGGTTCCGTCTTGAGGACGGTCGCGCCGCCATCTTTGACGACCCGCGCACGCTGGGCCGCGTCCACATCGCCACCCCCGCTGAGCTGGCCGCGCTCGATGCCACCCTCGGCCCCGAGCCGCTCGAGCCCGGCTTTACCCCTGCCGTGCTCAAGCAGATCCTCGCCGCCACCCGCGCCCCGATCAAGCCCGCCCTGCTCGACCAGACGCGCATCGCCGGCATCGGCAACATCTACGCGAGCGAGGCGCTGTGGCATTCGCGCATCAGCCCGACACTGCCGGCTAACCAGGTGCCGGCAGCCAAGATCCCCAAGCTGCACGCCGCCATCCAGAAGGTGTTGCGCCACGCGGTGTCGAGCGCCTACGCCGAGTACACGCAGCCCGGAACGATCATCGACAGCGAGTCGTTCGGGGTGGCGGCCTATGGTCGCGCCGGCGAGCCGTGCGAGCGTTGCCACACCCCGATCGAGCGGATTGTGCAGGCCAGCCGCTCTACATACTTTTGCCCCCATTGTCAGCCCTGCTAAAATTCAATACTTCCCCCGTGAGTACTGACCTCATCGAAATCAACGTCGAGAACCCCGAGCCATCCGCCATCCGCCGCGCCGCGGATGTGATCCGCCGGGGTGGTGTGGTAGCCATCCCCACCGACTCGCTCTACATGCTGGTGGCCGATCCGTTCAACCTCTCCGCCGTGGGCAGGGTGTTCGCCGCCAAAGGCCGCGAGACCACGCGAAGTCTGCCGTTGCTGGTCAACGACATGACGATGGTTGAAGAGCTCACCACCGAAGTCACCAAGCGCTTCCAGGTGCTGGCGCGTCGCTTCTGGCCCGGGCCATTGACGATGATCATCCCGGCCAGCTCGAAGGTGCCGCTCAAGCTCACCGGCAACACCGGCCGGCTGGCCGTGCGCCATGCCCGCTCGCCGATCGGCAACGCGCTGATCGAGTTTCTCGCCATGCCGCTGATTGCGACGAGCGCGAATATGAGCGGAGTCCCAACGTGCCGTTCCGGCATCGAAGTATTTGGAACCATGGACGGCCGACTCGACCTCGTGCTCGACGGCGGCCACTGTGTGGGCGAAGGCGCCACTACCGTCGACATCACCGAGCCCTACTGGCGCCTCATCAAGCAGGGCGCCATTGAGGAGCGCGAGATCGCCGAAGTTCTGAAAGGAATCTAAATGAAGTACACCCGCCTCGGCACCACCGGCCTTACCGTTTCGCGTCTCTGTCTCGGCATGATGACCTATGGGGCAAAGTCGTGGCGCCAGTGGGTGCTTGAGGAAGCCGACAGCATTCCGCTGATTGCCCGGGCCTGGGAGCTGGGCATCAACTTCTTCGACACCGCCGACATGTACTCACTCGGGGTCAGCGAAGAGATCCTCGGCAAGGCGCTGCGCGAGATTGGCATTCCGCGCGACAAGGTGGTCATCGCCACCAAGGTCTTCAACCCGATGAGCGACGACCCGAATCACAAAGGCCTCGGCCGCAAGCACATCCATCACGCCATCAACGACAGCCTGCGCCGCCTCGGCACCGACTACATCGACCTCTACCAGATCCATCGCTTCGACTATGAGACGCCGGTGGAGGAAACGATGGATGCCCTCGACCGCGTGGTGCAAGACGGCAAGGCGCTCTATCTCGGGGCCAGCTCGATGTACGCCTGGCAGTTGGCCAAGATGCAACAGGCGGGCCGCACGAAGTTTGTCTCGATGCAGAACCACTACAACCTCGCCTACCGCGAGGAGGAGCGCGAGATGTTGCCGCTGTGCGCCGATCAGGGCCTGGGTGTGATTCCGTGGAGCCCGCTCGGCCGCGGATTGCTGACCGGCAGCATCAAGCGGGACAGCCGCGACTCGTTGCGTGCCCAAACCGACTTCTACGCCCAACAGCTCTATACCCGCGAGAACGACTTTGAGATTGCCGACCGGGTGGCGGAAGTGGCCGCCGCCCGCGGCGCCTCGCGTGCGTCGGTGGCGCTAGCCTGGCTGCTGTCGAAGAAGGTGGTGACCGGGCCGATCATCGGGGCCAGCCGTGAGCAGCATCTGCTTGACGCGGTGGCCGCGCTCGACCTCACGCTTGAGCCGGAAGAGATCACCCGGCTTGAAGAACTGTATCAGCCTCACCCGATCCTCGGACATAGTTGATGGAATCGCTTCTGCCCCTTCTTGAGCAGTACGGCTACCCCATCCTCGCCCTCATCGTGTTTTTGGAGGCCATTGGCCTTCCTGTCCCCGCCGCGCCGGCGCTGCTGGCCGTCGGTGCGGCTGCCGCCAAGGGCCGGATGGACCTATTGGGTTCGTTTGTTCTCGCCCTCTCGGCCATGATGACGGCCGATATCACGCTGTTCCTGCTGGGGCGCAAGACGGGCTGGTGGTTGCTGAACATCCTGTGCCGGTTGTCGGCAAACCCGGAAGCCTGCATCTACTCGAGCGCGACCTACTTTCATAAGCGGGGCCGGACGGCGTTGCTGTTCGCCAAGTTCATCCCCGGTGTCAACACGATGGCGCCGCCGATGGCCGGCAGCATGAACATGCCGGTTCGTTTGTTCCTGCGCTACGACCTGGGCGGGGCGCTGCTTTATCTGGGAACCTATTTTGCGATTGGGTTCGTTTGTCACACGGCCATCGCCTGGATCATCGACTGGCTGGCGACGCTCGGCCGCTTTGCGACCTTCCTCATCGCCACCGCCATCGCGTTCTATCTGGGACGCCGCATCTGGCGGGCGCGCCGGCGGCGCAACACCAACGTCGAGAAGGTAAGCGTGGCTGATCTCAGCACACGACTGGGCGAGACGATCACGATTGCCGACGTGCGCTCGCATGGTTATTACGACCTGAACGCCGAGCGCATTCCGGGATCGATTCGCGTGGAGCCGAACCGGCTGCCCGAGATGCTGCCCTCGATCCCGCCCGACCGTGACATCTACCTTTACTGCAACTGCCAGAACGAGGCGACGAGCCTGCGCGTGGCCGAGCTACTACAGGAGGCCGGCTACAAGCCGCACGTGGTGGTGGGCGGGCTCAATGCATGGAAAAAGGCCGGCCACCCGCTGGAGCGAGTGCCGGCCGATGAAGTGATCCACTTGCCGAAGTTTGACTAGGCGAGCCCGGCGAGAACGCCGCGCATATAGCTGAAGCTCTTCTGCATACCGACGACGGGATTGTCGCCATTGATTTCGTATTCGAGCATGACGCCGCCGGTGTACTTCGTCTTCTTGAGGTACTTGAATATCGCGACGATGGGCAGGATCCCCTCGCCGACATCGCACTGGGTGTCCTTGCCCATGGCGTCCTTGAGGTCCTTGACGTGCATGTCGAGCAGGCGGGGCCCGGCGATCTCGAGCGACTCGAGGATGTCCTTGCCGGCGCGCGATTCGTGACCGATGTCACAGCAGACGCCCATGCGCGGATCCATGTTCTTCATCATGGCCAGCGCGTCACGGATGCTGGGGAAGTACTTGTCCTCAGGCCCGTGGTTATGGACGGCGATCTTGATGTCGTATTCTTTGACAAACTTTTCGAGCATCGGCAAGGTCTTATGCGTGGGGGCAGCCACCATGAGGGGCATGCCGGCGCGCTTGGCGTACTCGAAGTAGGCGCGAATGTCGGCGTCGTCTTCCTTCTGGAAGCTGACGGTACCGCCGCCGAGGATCGACAGGCCAGCCTTTTCAAAGGCGGCGCGGCCACGATCGATGTCTTCCGGCTTGGCGATGTAGGGCAGGTGAAATTCCTTGATGTTCACATACTTCACGCCCATGCTCTTGATGCTCTTGATGGCGAGATTGCGGCTGAACTCGCGCAGCGAATAGCTGGCGACGCCCAGCTTGATCTCGTGGCCACCGGAGCCACCGGCCTGTGCCGCAGCGGCTGGAGCCGCCGCCACCGCACCCGCCAGAGCAGAGCGCGTGAGAAAACTTCTACGGTTCGTCATGGCCCAATTCTATATTGAAGACGGGCTCACCGGCCAACCAACAACATGGTGGTGAGCCCGCCTCTTCCCCCGCAGGAAGGTCTAGGGCGCCTGGTAGCCCTGCACGTTCACAAAGGTGTTCGTGCCGGTGGTGACCAGTTGCACATTCAGCGCGGTTGCGGCGGTGCCACGCAGCGGCGTGGGCAGCGCAATCACGGCGGGTTGAGTCATCGACGCGGGCGCCTGTCCCCTCCAGATCGCAGTCGTCCCGTCGAGGATTTGGATCTCGCTTGCCGTGGTGGATGTGTTTTGATACTGCACCGCCGTCACATAATTGCGGACGCCGGCGGCGCCCGCCGCACGCGCGGCAGCAGCGGTATTGGTGGTGATGAGACTGGTGAACTGCCAGTCGGTTTCGGGCAAGCCATAAGGTTTCACGAGGAGTTGCATGCCGGTGGTGCCGGTGAGCGCCATGGCATCGTTGGCGGCAAAGCTGGTATCCACGGCGGCGCGCACACGGCCCGCGGTGAGAATCGGGTTGCCACTCGATGCGGCCGAATCGGCGGCGAGGCCACCCACACCGACGGAGCCGTTGACGCCGCCGGTGACGGCATTGGTGCCACCCCACTGTGCGTTGTTGACCGACTGATTGGCGGCGAGTGAGCCACTGACGACCGGATTGGGGTCTTCGGCCAGGGTGACCGGGGCGATGCGGACGCTCATTGTTCCTGAGGTCCAGGATGTGGCGCGTACCGCGATGTGGGTGGCGCCCGGTGCATAGACTTCATAGCACTGGTTGGTGTTGGTGAGCGCGCCGGTGGTGGCGAGCACAGTGCTGCCATTGATCGCCACGGCATTGATCGGGATGTAGGTAGTGCCGTTGTCGTAGCTGACTTCAAAGGTGAGGTTGACGCCGGCGTAGGTGCCGCTGACGTAGATGGCGGCGCCATTGAATTTGGCGGTCGGCGCGGTGATGCGCTGGCCATTGGCGGTGATGGAGCCAGTGACGACGCCGGTGCCCGGTTCGACGCTGACGGCAATCGCTGGCTGGTCGGAGGCGAGGGTCATCGAGACGCTCTGGGCCATGGTCTTGACGCCGCTGCCGGACATCGAAACGGGCAGCCCGGGAGCGTCCTGGGCAAAGGTGACGGAAAGACTGTTCGCCGAAGGCTTGGGCCCATCGGTGACGATTTTGATCGGTCGGATGATGGACATGGTTAGTTGGCCTCCGTGATGACGCAGATCAACTGCGTGTTGTTCGCTTGCACCTGATTGGTGCGCATGCGCATGAAACCGCGCGCGGGCAGCCCCTTGACCTCGTCGTCAAGCGCGATCGAGCGGCCGGGGCCGGCGGCGACCAGGATTTCTTGACCAAAAGAGTCGTAATGTGGCAAGTATTCTCCGTCCGTGGGACGGAGAAGTTCAAATGAGATGGTATTTCCGGTGAAATTATTCGGCATAAGAATGCCGACGAAATTGCCGGTGTCGAGCTGGAATCCCTCGCTAATTGCGCTGCCAGAGGGGATCGTAACGGTGAGGTGGCGATTGATGGCCATCTGGTTCTCTCCTGCGGGTTTTGTCGTTCTGTTTCGGATTTACTATGCAATTATCCGTGATTTAACGTTAAATATATTCTCGAATAATTGCAAGAATTATTTGCTAAATTTTTGTTTAATTATTGTCGATTGGGTTCGTTTGGATTCTGGGGCAAAATGGGAGGCCTATGGCTGAGCTGGATGAACTGGCGGAAGTATTGGTGGCAACGGTGGCCGATGGGGCGTCGGTGAGTTTTGTGTCGCCTTTCACTTTTGAGCAGGCGCGGCGTTGGTGGGAGACGAAGGTGCTGCCGGCGGTGGCGGCGGGGGAGCGGTTGTTGTTGGTGAAGAAGGAGGAAGGCCGGGTGGTGGCGACGGTGCAGGTGGTGCTCGACATGCCACCGAACCAGCCGCACCGGGCGGAGGTGTCAAAACTGTTGGTGCACCCGGCGTGGCGGCGGCGAGGCCTCGCACGGGCGTTGATGATCGAGGCGGAACAAGCGGCGCGCGCCCACGGACGGACACTCATTACTCTTGATACGCGAACCGGCGACCTGGCCGAGCATTTGTACCTCTCGCTCGGCTATCAGGTCGCCGGGGTGATTCCTGACTTTGCGCGCCACCCGCAGACAGGGGCGCTCGATGCCACGACGATTCTCTACAAGCGCCTCGACTAGGAGTGACGGGCGCAGACCTCGCGAAGCTTCTTGAAGAGGGCTGGGGTGGCTTCAAGAGCCGGGGCCTTTTCTTCGTACTCGAGGGCGAGGTAGCCGCGGTAGTTGTTGGCGACGAGCATCTTGGCGACGCGATCCCAGTCGGAGGGGGCGGGGCCGTTCTCATCCCGGATCATGGCCTTCACCTGGACGTTGACGGCATGGGGGGCGATCATCTCGATCTGCTCGTAGACTTTGGTCTTGAAGTTGGCGGTGTCGAGGTTGATGCCGACCCAGGGGCTGTTGACCTGCTTGACGATTTTGACGATGGTGGCGGCGCGATCGGTGACGCCGCCGTGATTCTCAAGGCCGAGGATGATCCCGTGCTGGCCGGCGTACTCGCCCGCGGGGCCGAGTGTTTCGGCCACCCACTGCGCGGCTTCGTCTTCAGTGCTGGTCTTGGGGATGGCGCCACCGAAGACGCGGATGTGACCGGCGCCGAGCTTGGCAGCAACGTCGACCCACTTCTTGAGATCGGTGAGGGCCTGGGTGCGGGTTTCGCCGGCGGGCTTGGTGAGTTCGGTGCGGACGGAGATCGAGTAGATCTCGATGCCGGCGCGATAGGCGGCGCGCTTGAGCGGCAGCAGGAAGCTGTCTTCGGTGTTGGGGAACCAATAGACCGTCATGTCGACGCCATCGAGGTCGTTCTCGGCGGAGATGCGGATGAGGTCTTCGTACTTGAGGGTGCCCTTCTGCAGATCGCTACGGAAGCTGTAGGCGCAGAGGGCGGGGCGCAGACGGGGCTTGAGGCCCGCGGCCATGGCCAGCGGCGAGGCGGCCAGAGTCATGAGGGTGGATCGTCGTGTCAGATTCATCTCATCCAAAATACAAAAGGCCTCGCCGGTTGGCGAGGCCCCCTGCGATAAGAGTTGCTAGAAAGTGACCTTCAGACCGAGCTGCACCTCACGCGGGCCGTTGGGCGCGGCCTGCGCGCCGGTGACACGACCAAAGTTGGGGCTGGTGATGTCGCCGTTAGGATTGTTGAATTTCGGCGTGTTGGACGCGTTGAAGCTCTCGAGGCGGAGTTCAGCCTTGACACGTTCGGTGATCGAGATGCGACGGAACAGCGAAGCGTCGATGTTGAACAGGCCGGGCCCGGTGAACACGTTGCGACCGATGTTGCCAAAGGTGCCGGCGGCCGGCTGGGCAAAGGCCGCACGGTCAAACCACTGCGTGTGCGTGCCGATGCCCTTGGGCG
>CAZBTA010000035.1:0-14026 GCA_964494515.1 uncultured Bryobacter sp. | reverse complement strand
TTCATAGTTCCCGACCAGCGCCTGATCGATCAGGCCGATGAGGTTGGGATCGTTCGAGCTGCCGGGGGCATTGATGATGCCGCCGGGGACGCTGAGATTGAACGGGCTGCCGGTTTGGAGCGTCAGGATGCCGTTGATCTGCCAGCCACCGGCGATCCAGGACAGCGGACCGCTGGTGAGCATCTTCTTGCCTTTGCCGAAGGGCAGCTCGTAGATGTAGCTCTGCACGAAGACATGGCGCACGTCACCATCGGCCCGGGCGCGATTGCGTTCGGGGTTGATGTAGTAGCGGAAGCCACCATTGTCGGCGCCGATCGAATCGATGGCCTTGGCCCAGGTGTAAGCCGTGGTGAGGGCGAAGCCATTCGAGAAGCGGCGGTCGAGCTTGGTCTGCAGCGAATGGTAGTTGGAGTTGGTGCCGAAGAAGATGTTGTTGATGGCATCACGACGGCCAAACAGAATGTTGAACGGCTGACCGTTGGCGCCGGCGCCAATTTGCAGACCGGGGTTCATGTTGTAGACGCCGGTGATGCCGGTGCCCTTGTTGCCCACATAGGCAAGCTCAAGAGCCAACTGCTTGGGCAACTGACGCTGGAGGGCGATGTTCCAGCTTTGGACATACGCTTCTCGCGCATCGGGACGAATGTAGTTGAACACCGAGGCCGGAGCGGGGTTGATGATGCCGTTGGACGGAACGGGCGTGGGTACAAAGGCCGGGAAGCCCTGTTGCATGGTGCGCGCCACGGTAAAGGCGCTGGCGGCCTGGAACGAGTTGTTCTCGCGCACCGGGAAGTTGAAGGCATAACCGTTGTCAGGCAGCGGTACCCAGGAGATGCCGTAGCCGCCACGGATGACCGTCTTCTCGTTGTAGCGATAGGCCATGCCGAAGCGCGGCGCGAAGTTGGTCTTGAAATTCTTGCGGCCGAGATTCATGGGCACGTTGCCCACGCCGGCGACCTCAAGGGAGTTGGTGAAGGGGTTGAAGTTGGAGAAGCCCCTGACGACACGCGGCACCGGCGGCGGCCAAAGCTCGTGGCGCAGGCCGAGGTTGAGCGTGAGCTTGGAGTTGACCGTCCAGTTGTCCTGAATGTAGGTGAACAGCGGGCGCTGCAGGAACGTGGGGAAGATCAACGGCAAGTCGCGGCCGGCTTGATTGGGCTGATCGAGCAGGAAGCTGGCAAACGAGTTGGAGAAGCTCTGTGTGGACCCATTGGTCAACTGGCCGGCGGCGTTGCGGGCGGCAAGGATGGTGTTGCCTTCGGTGAAGTTGAAGCGGCCACGGGGGTTGAACGTCTGGTTCTGCAGCAACTCGTCACGACCGCGGCGATAGTCGACACCAAACTTGACGGTGTGATTGCCGATGATCTTGGTGTTGTTGATGATGAAGTTGAGGTTGGTTTCACCACGCTGCCAGGGGAGGCTGGCTGAATAGCCAACCACGGGGTTGGTGTAGCCGTTGATCTGGATGTTGGTAATGCCGCCGGTGAAGTCGCTGACGTTGACGCCCGGGATGCCGACTTCCTCGGAGGTCTTGAGATTGATGTCGGCGTTCTGGGCGTCATTGCGATAGTAGGCGATGCCGGTGCGGATCTCGGTGATGAGCGTGGGGCTCCAGACGCGGGTGTAGTTGATCGCCGCGTTGGTGGCCTTCTGAATACCAGTGCCGGCAAAGTCGCGGAAGCCGCCACCACGGACACCGTAGAGCGGCGGATCGTAGATCTTTGAATTCTGCTTCGAGTAGCGAACACTGACGCGATCGTTGCTCGAGATCTGCCAATCGACCTTGATGTCCCCGCCGTTGGTGTCTTTCTGGCGGACGGTGGCCGTCTGGAAGTTCTGCAGAATGCCGTCGGTGGTGGGGTTGGGGATGAGCGCCAGCAGACGTGTGGCGATCGGGCTGATGCGGCTGGTGGGGATCACGCGGCCGGGGAAGGGCGTGCGGCCCGTGCCATCGGCGGCGCCAGTGGCGGGGTCGTAGATGTCGGTGCCGCCCGACCAGTTGAGGTCGCCACGGCGGAAAGCCGTGGTGGGGATGGTGCCCTGGTGGAAGTCGCCACGGCGATCGCGGATGCCCTGATAATCGCCGAAGTAGAACAGCTTGTTCTTGATCAGCGGACCACCGAAGGTGAAGCCGAAGTTGTTGACCGTGGTGACGGGCTTGGTATTCGAGAAGAAGGGCCGCGCGCCGAGGCGGCTGACGCGATTGAACTCGTACACGCTGCCATGCATTTCGTTGGTGCCGGACTTGAAGTTGACGTTGGTCACCGCGCCGCCGGCGCGGCCGAGCTCGGCCTCGTAGTTGGAGGTGGTGACGTCGACCGTCTGGAGGGCTTCGATCGGTGGAATCATCGCCGTCAGCAAGCCGGTGCGCTGGTTGTTGTCGACCCCTTCAAGCTGAACGTTGTTCGCCATGCGGCTTTGGCCATTCACGCGGGTGGAAACCGAATCCTGCACATTGAAGAACTCCGAGTGCGGGCGGAAGCTGCGCGTGGCGCCTGGCACGAGGTTGATCATGTTCTGGAAGTTGCGGTTGTAGGCCAGGGGCATGTCGGCGAGCTGGCGAGTTTCGATCTTGCGACCGGTGTCGGTGCGATCGGTCTGCAGGACAGCGGCTTCAGCAGTGACCGAGATGGACTCGCTCACCTGACCGGGTGTGAGCTCGAAGTCGGCGCGCGCCGTCGAGTTGACGAGCACGTCGATCTTGTCGCGGATGACCTTGCGAAAGCCGGTCATTTCGACCTCTACCTTGTAGACGCCGGGCTGGAGGTTGGGAAACGAATAGTTGCCACTGGTGTTGGTGGTGCCTTGCTGGCTGATACCGGTTTGAGTGGCGGTGAGAGTGACTTTGGCGGAGGCTACAGTGGCGCCGGAACTATCCGTTACCGTGCCAACGAGGTTGCCGTTAACCGCCTGCGAAAAGGCGGCCATGGTGCTGCACAGCACCAGCAACAAAACATACAGAGTTTTGCGCATTCAATATCCCCTGCAACGAAATTGACTCGTGAGAGTCTTGGGGGATTATATGTCAAACGAGCTTAGATTAATCGTTTCAGGCGGAAAGTCTGGCGCGGTGAATTCTTGACGAACGCAGCCGCACCCGAGCCGGAACGGGACGAAGACTCGCGCTCGCGGGTGAGCTCGAGCTCGCCGTTGATGAAGCGGCCGGTAAAGCGGGTGCGCGTCTGGTTGATCTCGTTGCCGGCCTGCTCGGTGCGTACAAGCACGAACATCACGAGGTCGCCCGCCACCGTGCCTTTTTCGATCGGTGTGCTGTCGGCCTCGCCGTAGAGCTTGCCCGAGAGGGTGCTGCCTTTCTGCACGAACTGAAAGGCGACGTCTTCAATCTGGCCGCGATTGCCGGTAATGGTGCCGATCCAGGTGCCGGTGAGTTCGGCGCCAAAAGAGCTGAGCGCAACCAGCAGGAGGAGCCACCTCATGTGTGCATCAACCCCGCCAGTGGCCCGGTGCTGTCGGCAAAGCGTTCGACCGGCGTGCCGAAGGCATCGAGCATGGAGACATAGAGATTGGCGAGTGGAGAATCTTCGGTGTACTCGAGATGCTGGCCACCGATTACGCGGCCCCCACCGCCGCCACCGAGCACCATCGGCAAATTGTGCGGCCAGTGACGATCGCCATCATGCAATGCCGAACCGAACAGGATCATGGAATTGTCGAGCACATTTGTCTCGCCCTCGGGCATTGCCTTGAGGCGCCGCAGCAGATAGGCGTACTGCTCGATGTGCCACTGGTTGATGAGCTGATACTGGCGGAGCTTGTCGGGGTCTTTGCCGTGGTGGGAGACATCATGATGGCCGGCGCTGACGCCATCGAGCCAGCGGAAGCTGACGTTACTGACGGCGTTGCCAAACATGAAGGTGGCAATGCGCGTGGTGTCGCTCTGAAAGGCGACGGCAATCATGTCGAGCATGAGGCGCACGTGTTCGGCATGATCGGCGGGACGCTCGGTCGGAGCAGCCTTGGCGTCGAGGGCGACGCGGGGCTTCCAGTTCTTGCGGCCTTCGCCGGCAGCACGTTCCACACGTTGTTCGAGCGAGCGCATGACGCTGAGATATTCGTCCATGCGTTGCTTGTCAGCGGCGCCCAACTTTTTCTCAAGCCGGCGGGCGTCCTGCTGCACGCGGTCGAGCAATAACTTGTCCATGGCGGCCGAGTCGGCGCCGGCGCCCGTGGAAGCGCGGTAGAGGCGCTCGTAGACGGCGCGGGGATTGAGCTCGCGCGCGAGCGGCGTGGTGGGGCTGCTCCAGGCAATGTGAGAGCCGTAGATGCGCGTGTAGCCAACAACGGCGTCCACCCCGATGGCGACTGGCGTGACGCCAAGCTCAAGCGAGGGCAGGGGAGTCTGATTGCCGGTGCGCTGGGCGGCCACCTGATCGACGGAGACACCGTTGGCGATGTCGGCGCCGGGCGTCTTCTTGATGGTGCTGCAGGTAAGCCAGGCGGCCTCTTTGACGTAATGGCCGTCGCCACCTTTGGAGCCCTGATTCCAGAGGCCCTTCATGACGACGATTTGATTCTTGAGGTCCTCGAGCGGCTTGAGCGTGGTGGAGAGCTTAAAGTCCTTGCCGGTGCCTTCGGGCGTCCAATGATGTGGGTTGACGCCATTGGGCATGTAGAGCATGGCCATGCGCACGGGCGGTTTGGGCGTGGTGGTGGACGCCATGGCCTCAAGCCACGGCAGACCTAGCGCCACCCCGGCGCCACGAAGCACAGTACGACGATGGATCACTTCTTTACCTCCGGTTCACCGCGAAACGGCGCGCTCAACACAATCGACTCGATCAGCGTGGCGGCGTTGTAATTATTCTGCTTCACTTCGGCGAGGATTGCATCCACGGTGCAACTGTCGGCCAGCGTCAGTCCGCGGCCGAGAGCATAGCCGAGCAGTTTATTGGTGATGTTGCGAACGAATAAATCTTTGCGATCGAGCAAGACGGCGCGCAGCTCTTTGGAGCCTTTGAACTTGCGGCCATCATTCATTTCGGCGCTGGCGTCGATGGGCTTGCCGCCGTCTTCATCGCGCCACTGCCCGAGGGAGTTGTAGTTCTCGAGCGCGAAGCCGAGCGGGTCGATGCGGTTATGGCAACCGGCGCAGGTGGGATTGGCGCGGTGCTGGGTGAGGCGTTCGCGCACACTGGTGGGGGCGTTGGCCTTGGCCTCTTCGAGCGCGGGCACATTGGGCGGGGGCGGAGGCGGCGGTGTGCCAAGGATCGCATCGAGGATGAAGGCGCCACGCAAGACCGGGCTGGTGCGATAGGGATAAGAAGATACGGCCAGCACGGCGGGCATGCCAAGGATGCCGCCGCGGTCGCTGCCTTCGGGCAGCTTGACCCATTGTGGCTGGGTACGGCGATTGGGGTCGAGCGGAAGCTTGATGTTGAGATGCTTTTCGAGGTGCGAGGTGCCGATCGTGTATTCGGAATCGATCAGGTTGAGGATGCTCACCTTGCGATTCAGCATCTCGCGGAAGAAGTAAACGGGCTGCAGGCGGATGTCGCCGCGGAGGTCTTCGTCCTTCGCGTAGATGGGGAAGAGCTTGGCGTCGGGGGCCTTATCGCCGGCCAGATCCTTGGTGTGCAACCACTGCTCGATGAAGCGCTGAGCGAAGACGCCCGATTTCTCACTGCGCAGCATGCGATCCACCATGGCGCGTAGCACCGATGGCTGATTGAGCTTGCCCTGGGCGGCGAGATCGGTGAGTAACTCGTCGGGGATGCTGCCCCAGAGAAAGTAGCTGAGGCGCGAGGCGAGCGCGTATTGTCCCGTTTCCATACGGAAGAGGAAGTTGGGATTGACCAGCACGGCACGCAGCATGAAGAAGATGGCAGGCTCGTATTCCATGCCCTTGGCGCGCGCGGTGCGGAAGAGTGTGAGGTAAGGGTCGTATTCCGTGGGTGCGACGGGACGCCGGTAGGCGCGGGGCACAAAGCGCTCGAGGATCTGGCGGGCGGCGGCTTGTTCTGTAACGCCCTTGCCCGGCTGGGCGACGAGAACGCGTTGGCGGCTCTTGAACTCTTTGGCCGCAAAGTCGAGCGCAAGGCGCGCCGTGTCGAGATACTTTTCGGCGTGGAGTGGGGAGAGGAACAACGTCTCGGCCGCGTTGTCAAAGCCTTCGCCCCCGGCGCCATCGGCGGGCAGGCTCGAGCCGATGTCGAGATGGATATCGAGTAAGTCCTGAATGGTGGCGTTGTATTCTTCGCGATTCAGGCGGCGCAAGGGCCGCGGGCCGACCTGAATGCCGGCGACGCAGGCCTCGCGCTTGAGCTCGGCATTGACCCAATTGGTAAAGGCCTCACGGGCATCGAGTGAGGGCTTGGGCGCGTTCTGTGGGGGCATCTCGTGATTCTCGACCCGCAGGCGGGCACGCACCCAGGCGTGGGAATCTTTGGCGAACGAGCCGGGGGCGGTGAGCTTTTCAACGCTGAAGCCACCTACACCTTTGGCGCCGCTATGACAGCCGGCGCAATACTTGCGAAGGAATGCTTGCTGATCGTCGGCAGTGGCGCAAAGCGCGGCGACGCACAGCAGAAGAGGCAATTTCACTGCGGTCATTATATGTGCTTAAGGAAAAGGCCTGCACCGAAGCGCAGGCCTTTTTTTCGTTTGTTGGAAGCAGTGCCTTACCAGGTGAGGTTCAAAGCGAGCTTCACAAAGCGGGGCAGGTTGCGCTGGGTGGGATCGAGGCGACCAAAGTTGGGATTGGTCACATCGGTGGCCCCGGAGGCGAGGTTGGAGTACCAGGGATGGTTCATGGCGTTTACCATTTCCATGCGGAACTGCAGACGCAGCCGCTCCTTGATGGGGAAGTACTTGGCGAGTGAGGTGTCCCAGTTCTGATAGCCGGGCACGCGGACGTCCATGAAGCGCGTGGGGAAATCGCGCAGCTCGAAGGCGGTGATGGCGGGCACGCGGGCGCCGCTTGCCGTCTCCCAGAGCGTGGTGTCGAAGTAACGGCCAAAGCTTGCGTTATTGCCAAGGTTGGCGGAGCCGTCCTTGGCTTGCTTGGCGTTGGGGTAATCCGCATTCCAGCCGGACTGGTAGGCGACGTTGAAGTTCATCTGCCAGCCGCCGAGCACGAAGTTGCCGAGGCGATTCATGTTGGAGGCAAAGCGCATGCCCTTGCCGAAGGGAAGATCCCAAGTGCCGGCAAAGGCGAACTTGTGCGGCAAGTCGATCTGCTGGCCCGAGCGCGTTTCAAGCGCCGTGGAGAGCGGGCTCGACGCGCTGTAATCCTGCGGGCGCAACAGCGAGACGCGCTCGCGGACACGGACGTAGGTGTAGCTCGAGTTGAAGACCAGGCCCTGCGAGTAACGCTTGGTGAGCTTGGTCTGCAGGGCGTGATACGTCTGGCCGCCGATGGGGAGGTTGTTGTAGTTGAAGTCGGCATACTGCGGATAGGGCAGCAGCAACTCGCGACGGGCGATGGTGGGGTTGTTCTTCGAGGCGTTGTTCGGGATTTGGCCTGCCATCGGGTTGGGGACGAGCGCGGTGTAATAACCGGTATCGATCGCGCCGGTGGCGGTGCGCTTGCCGAGCTCGGAGGCGGGCACCACGTTGATGTTGGTGTTGACCGGGAGGTTGCGCGAGATGTTGCCCACGTAGCCGACTTCAGCCAGGATGTTGCCGGGCAACTCGCGTTGGATATCGACGGAGAACTGATGCGACTGCGGAATGACGCGGTCGACATAGTTGATGTTGAGGCCTTCACCGAGGAAGCTGCCAAGGCCGAGCGAGCTGCCGATGGGCGCGAGCAGGCGACCATTGGGCTGAGTGGCGAAGGCGTTCTGCAGCGAGACGGCGGGCGTCAGGTTGCCATTGGTGGAGATGATGGCGTTGGTGGTGCGGCTGAAGCCCTGCGTGGCGCCAGACTCATTCTGGCCCAGATAGGACAAGCCATAGCCACCGCGCATCACCCACTTTTTGGCGAGCTGGTAGGAGAGCCCGACGCGGGGCTGGAAGTTGTTGCGATCGCGATTGAACGCCTGGGTGGAAACGCCACCCACACCGGCGAACTGCACGCCGCCCTTGAGGTTGAGCCCGGGCGCATTGACGACGGAGTTGGCATTGAAATCAAACTGGCGCACCATGCGGTTGTAACGCTCGACAAGAGGCGCCTCGTAATCCCAGCGCAGACCGACGTTGAGCGTCAGGCGCGAGGTGACCTTCCAGTCGTCCTGGAAGAAGAGAGCGTAATAGCGATTGCGATACGCGGTGTCGATGCCGAGATCGACGCTCGCACCGGTGGGGACACCGAGCAGGAAGGTGGCGAGCTCGTTGCCCGAAACCGCGTCGGCCGTATTGGCGCGAGCCTGTGTCCAGTTCTTGCCGAAGTTATAGAAGCCGCTCGCGTTGCCGGGGTTGGCGCGATTGTCGCGATACTCACGGATCTCGGCGCCGATCTTGATGAAGTGCTTGCCGGCGACCATGGAGAAGTTGGGCTGCAGTGTGTAGGCATCGTTGGTGCCCGGTGAGACGGGGCGACCGTTGCCGATCTGCGCATAAGTGCCGAGGCCGAAGCCGGGGAACTGCAAGCGCGAGAACTGGCCAACGAGCGAATCGGCAAAGCCAAGCTGGCGCGGGTCAAAGCCGGTGCCATAGCCATTGCCACCAGCTTCTTCCCAGCGGGCGAGGCCAGCGCGCAGGTTGAACGTCATGCGCGGCGACAGGGTCGAGGTCCAGTCGAAGGTCCAGTTGCGGCCATTGCGATTGAGCGGGGTGTTGCCAGAGGATTCGGCGACGCTGCGCTCGGGCCAGACGAGGCCGCGGTATTCCTGAAACGGATTCTGCCCGTAGCGGAAGTAGAAGCTGTTCTTCGAGTTGAGAACGTAGTCCATGCGGCCGCTCCACTGGTCCATGTTGGCGACCCAGCGCGAGGGGTAGATGTAGTTGTTGATGAAGGCCGGGCCTTCGCCAGCGGCGGTGGGGTTGATGTAATACCTGAGGACGTTGGCGGCGACGGGATTGATGCGGCTGGCGGGGATGACGTTGCCGGGGAAGGCCTGGCGATTGCCGGCGGCATCGGTGGTGTTGGGATCGTAGACGCTGACCTGCGCGCCGGCGGCATTGCGCAATGTGGAGAAGTCACCACCACGCCATGCGGTGAGCGGTACGGTGAGCACGCCGGGGTCAGCCGAGCGTTGGCGCATGGCCTCATAGCTGAGCAGCCAGAAGAGCTTGTTGCGGCCATCAAAGACCTTGGGTATGTAAACGGGCCCGCTGACGGAGAAGCCGTAGGTGTTGATGTTCATCGGGGGCTTCCTGGTGCCATTGCGATTGAGCTCGCTCTGGTTGGCGTTGAGCTCTTCGGCCTGGAAGTACTCGAACATGTTGCCGTGAATCTGATTGCCGCCGCCCTTGGTGACGATGGAGACAATGCCGCCGCCGGTGCGCCCGTATTGGGCGTCATAGGCATTGGTCATGACTTTGAACTCCTGCACGGTTTCCATAGTGGGGACGTGGATGACGGTGCGGTCGCCGCGGACATTGGAGATGCCGTCGAGCAGCACTTCGTTCTCACGATTGCGGCTGCCATTGATGGACATGCCACTGGTGCCACCGATGTCAAAGGAGCGCAGATAGCGCCAGTCGCCACTCTTGATGACGCCGGCGGCGGACCAGGCAATCTGGAAGGGATTGCGGCCCTGGGTGGGGACGTTCTGCAGCAGCTCGTTGGCGATGACCTGGGAGCGGCTGGCGGATTCGGTCTCAAGCATTGAGACGGAGTCGGCTACGGTGACGCTCTGCGCGAGGTCGCCGATCTCGAGTTCGATGTCGACACGAGTGCGGTCCTGCGCCTGCAGGACGATGTTCTCACGAACGAATTTCTTGAAGCCCTTGAGCTGCACGGTCATGACGTAGCGACCGGGGGGAAGGAAGGGAAGAACGTAATTGCCGGCCGTAGTGGATTCGACGCGGACCATGGCGTTGGTGGCGGTGTTGGTGACGCTGATTTCGGCGCCGGCGACGGGTGCGCCTGATTTATCGGATACCAGGCCGGAAAGACTGGCGCGGACTTCCTGGCCGATTGACGTAGATGCTGCGAGGAGTAGAATGCAGGCAACTTTGCCCCATACTCCCTTTGTTTCTTTCATGGAAACCTCCTGAGGTTTCATCAATCCTATTGGTGGTTGTGGACGGCGTCAACGAAATATGAAACAAATTGCACAAGTTTTCGTAGAGTGGATGTGCGCTTGCTTTTGACGGCTCTCGTGATTGTAAAGATGTGTGAAGGCGAAACGATTCAGCGCCTTGACGGGACGAGGATCGAGGTGAGTGAGGCGGAGCGAATTGTGCGTGATGAGCTGACGCGCAAGGGTGTGACCGGGGCGCAGATTGCCGTGCTGAACCGGGGCAAGCTGGTGTGGAGCTATGCGTACGGCCTGCGTACGAAACAGCCGGATCAACCGATGACGACCGATACGGGCATCTGGGCGGCGTCGATTACAAAGGGTGCGTTTGGGTTGTACGTGATGAAGCTGGTGGCCGATGAAGGCTTTCCGCTCGACAAGCCGATCGCGAAGATGCTGGAGCGGCCCCTCGACAGCTATGAGCCGTATCGCGAGGTGGCGACCGAGATTGTGAAAGATCCACGTTGGAAGGCGGTAACGGCGCGGCATCTGTTGAGCCACACGTCGAGCTTGCGCAACTTTGCCTTTCTCGAGCCGGATCGCAAGATGCGCCTGCACGCCAAGCCTGGCGAGAAGTATTGGTACTCGGGTGAGGGGTTGAACCTGCTGCAATTTCTGATCGAGGAAATGAAGCGCAAGCCGCTTGCTGCCTTGATGCAGGAGGCGATCTTTCAGCCCTATGGCATGACGCACACGGGCATGATCTTTGACAAGGCGTGGGAAGACAACATGGCCGACCGGTTTGATGACAAGGGCAAATTCATCAACAAGACGCGGCGATTCCCCGCGCGAGCGGCCGGCAGCATGACAACGACGGTGAATGATCTGGCGCGGATGGCCGAGGTGATGCTGGAGCATCCGCCGAAGCTGCTGCTGAAGCCACAGGTGAAGATTCGAACCTATCGGCAGTTTCCGCGCGAGAACGAGCCGGCGACTGGTGAGGAAGCCACGCGACTGGGCATCGCGTATGGGCTTGGATGGGGCTTGCTTGAGAAGACGAAGTATGGTCCGGCGTTCTTTAAAGAAGGCCATGGAGACGGGGCGCAGAACCTGATGATCTGTTTTGTGAAATCGAAGTCGTGCATGATTGTGCTGACCAACTCAGACAACGGCGAGCGGGCATACCGAACGCTGTTCGGCGAGATCCTGGGGAATACCGAGTCGCCGTGGGTGTGGCACGGCTACGATCTCAACTAGAGCCGCGCGACACTGGGAGAAGAGGTATAGGCTATGTCACTTCGTCCGATTCGTCGCATCACACAATCGCGTCCCACGATGGAGGGCGCGGGAGTGCGCCTGCGTCGTGCATTTGGCTTTGGTAACACGGAGGAGACGGATCCGTTTCTGATGCTTGATGACTTCAGGAATGATGATCCGGCGGATTATGCAGCGGGGTTCCCGTGGCATCCGCATCGCGGCATCGAGACGATCACGTATGTGCTGGCCGGGACGGTGGATCATCAGGACAGCCTGGGCAACAAGGGCGCGATCGCGGCGGGGGATGTGCAGTGGATGACATCGGGGCGGGGCATCATGCATCAGGAGATGCCGCATGGAGATGCGCAGGGACGCGTGCATGGATTCCAGCTGTGGGCAAATCTGCCAGCGGCCGAGAAGATGTCGGCGCCGCGGTATCAGGATGTTGCCGCCGTTCACATTCCGGAGGTGACCGATGATGATGGCACGCGGGCGCGGGTGATCTGCGGCGAGTTCTGGGGGCAGCGCGGACCGGTGGAAGGCATTGCGGCCAACCCGACGTATCTCGATATTGCGGTGCCGCCGCTCAAGCGCAAGCGGCTCCGGGTGGAGGCGTCGCGGAATGCGTTTGCGTATGTGTTTGCGGGGGCGGGAACGTTTCGCGATGCATCGGCGCCACAGCCGGTGTTGACCGAAATTGGTGGTGCTGACCCGGTGTACGATGCGACGAATCACTCGCTGGTGCTGTTTGATGCTGGGGATGAAATCGTGGTGGAGGCCGGGCCGGAGGGAATGCGGTTTCTGCTGGTGTCGGGCGAGCCAATCAAGGAGCCGGTGGCCTGGTATGGGCCGATTGTGATGAACACCGAGCAGGAGATCCGTGAGGCGATCACGGACCTCCAGCGCGGGACGTTTATCCGTTAGAAGTTCAAGCGCAGCGACAACTGGATCTGCCGTTGGGCGCCAAGGCCCACGGCGGATTCCACTGTCTGCAGCACCTGGCCAAAAGAGCCGCCCGTGGTCGAGTTGTAGGCCTGACCGGGTTGGAGCTGATTGGCGCCGGTGCCGAGTACGTTGTTGAGGCGAGCGACGGGATTGGAGAAGTTGGCGCGATTGAAGAGGTTGTAGGCCTCAAAGCGGAACTCGGAGCCGATGCGTTCGGTGATGTGGAACTTCTTGTGGAGCGTGAGGTCAAACTGCACAAGGCCAGGCCCATGCAGGGCGCCACGACCGAGATTGCCGAAGGTGCCCGGGGCCGGCACGGAGAAGGCGGCCGGATTGAGTACGATGCGACGATCGCTGGTGGTGAGGAAGGGATTGACACCGGCCACGACATCGGGCACACGCACGTCGCGCGAGGCGCCACCACCGGGCACGTTGACGACCGGCGTGGTGACCACGCTGCCATCACCGAGAACGATGGGTGAGTTGACGAAGGCGCCCGTGCGCGTGTCGCGGTAGACGATGTCGGGCCGGGTGATGCGGATGTCGATTGGCAGGCCGGTGCGGGCGTTGGTGACGCCGCCGATCTCCCAGCCACCGAGCAGAGTGTCGGCAAGGCTGTTGAGGTTCTGACCGAAACGCTTGCCGCGGCCGAAGGGCAGCTCGTACATCGCTGAGAAGTTGACGCTGTGGCGAATGTCAAAGGCGTTGTTGCCGCGATCCATCTTGAAGTTGTAGGGGTTGAAGGCGGAGTTGGCTTCGTTGCTGCCGCCGGTGTTGCCAATGCTGTGGCCCCAGGTCCACTGGGCGCCGAGCGTGAGGCCGCGGCTGAAGCGCCGGTTGAGCGTAGTCTGCAGCGAGTTGTAGTTGTCGGTGCCGCCGGTGGTCTTGTAGTCGATCTCACCGAAGCGCGAGCCAAACTCGCGGACGGCCGAGCCAACGCCGGTGGTGGCGTTCATCGTCACGCCGGTGATGCGATTGGCGATGCTGCGCAGGAAGAGATTGCGACCCTGGCTGCCGACGTAGGCGACCTGAAGGATGGTGCCGCCGAAGAGCTGCTGCTGCATGCTGGCCGTGTAGCTGAGGATCTTCTCTGGGATGCGATAGCCGGGGGCATAAGCGCGCACGCCGATGCCAGTGGCCGTGTTGATGTTGAAGTTGCGCACGATGGCGTTGACGTCCACCGGATAGGCGGCCGTGAGCGTGGTGCTGACGCGATCGCTCTCGATCGGCTGGATCAGGTCTTCGCCCTGACCGGGGCCGTAATAATAACCGGCGCCGATGCGGAACGTGGTCTTGTTCTTGAAGGCCGCCGGGGCCCAACTGATGCCGAGGCGCGGACCAAAGGCGAGCTTGGAGGACTGGTAGAACGAACGGCTGCCGGGGGCGTCGACCGTGCCGGTGGCGACGTTGTAGAGCACGGCGAGATTGCGGTCTTCACGCATGGGCGTGTAGTACTCGTAGCGCAGGCCATAGCTGAGCGTGAGATTGGGGCGCAGACGGTATTCGTCCTGAGCGTAGGCGCTGAACATCTCGGTTTTGGCGAGGCGATTGCCCGTAGCGCCATTGTTGAAGGGGCTGGGGGCGCTCAAGTCGCCATTGACGGTGACGGTGGGCGTGTTGGCGAGAAAGCTGTTGAGGTTGCTGAACGCATAGGTGACGCCACCAAGGCGATCAGTGTACATACGCACCTGACGGAACTCACCGCCGAACTTGAAGCTGTGGCTGCCCTTGATCCAGGT
>CAZBTA010000034.1:0-31773 GCA_964494515.1 uncultured Bryobacter sp. | reverse complement strand
GGTGCAGGCCACCTCTGGCCTGGGGCTGGTGATCGTTGACTACCTGCAACTGATGCAGGCGCGTGGCAAGCACGATAGCCGCACGCAGGAAGTCAGCTCGATCTCGCGTGGCCTCAAGTTGTTGAGCAAAGAACTCCGCGTGCCGATCATCGCGCTTAGCCAGTTAAGCCGTGCCCCTGAAACGCGCCCTGGCGATCACCGTCCCCAACTGGCGGACTTGCGTGAATCGGGTTCGATCGAGCAGGACGCCGACATGGTTTGCTTTCTGTTCCGTGAGGAAGTCTACAAGCCGGATCGCGAAGACTTGAAGGGGCGTGCCGAGCTGATTATCGCCAAGCAACGTAACGGCCCGATCGGCAAGGTTGATCTTGCCTTCATGCACAAGTTCACCAAGTTCGGCAATCTTGCCGAGGACATGGGCGATGGTGGTGGTGGTGGTGGCGATGATTATGTGTAAAAAATCGCGGCCCTGTTTTAGCCTGGGTCGCGCGTAACAGGTAATGGCCACTTCCTACTACGCCTATGAGACGGCCGCAAAAGAAGCGCTCAAGCACATCCGGTCGAAGGTGCGTTATCGCGGCCTGAATACGCTGGGCGGCTGGATTCGCAATCCCTTTGAAGGCACCGAGAAGTTTGTGGCTCGGGTAACCAACAAGGTGATGGGAGCGGTTGCCGACAACGAGTACGGCAACAAGAAGTTCAATCCGGATTACTACATCGAGCAGGTGGCTCTACTTGGCGAGGCTTCCAATGCCGGCAACTGCTCCGAGCTGTCGGCGATCGGGTACCTGTATCTGGAGCGGACGGGGCTGCGGCCGATTGAGTACTTTGGCGTGTATCGTGGCTGGTGGAATCATGCGTTTCTGATTCTCAATCGTCCCGCGGATTCGGATGTGTCCGATTTCGCCAGCTGGGCTTCTAAGGCCGTCGTGTGCGACCCGCTGTACGATCGGTCTGGTGAGGCGGGTTTTCTCGCCACCTGGTATCCGCACATGTTTCCCCTCAAGCCGAGGGACATTTTCAAGCGGCTCGAATAGCAGAAGACTTGAGCCAAACGCCGGGCGGGAATGCGCGTGTTAGGGCAGATTATGCTCTACTCCGGCTACCTCAATCAGGCGCAACAGGCGCTGAACTACGTCCGTTCCCGCGTGCGCTATCGCGGGCTCAACACCGCTGGCGGATGGATCCGCAACCCCACTGAAGTCTCGCAGAAATTTGTCGCGCGCATCTACTCCACCTATCTCGGCAACAAGCGCTCGGCGGAGTACAAGGGGGACTTCGACCCCGTTGTCTACATCAATGAGCTGGAACGGCTCGCCTACCAGTCACAGACGGGCAACTGCAGCGAACTCTCGGCGGTGGCCTTCAAGTATCTGGTCAAGGCGCAGGTGGCCCCGATTGAATACTTCGGCGTGTTCCGTGGCGCTTGGAACCACGCGTTCATCATCCTGAATCGCCCCGAAGGCTCGACACTCAGCGATCTCAAGAGCTGGTCGTCGCAGGCGGTGGTGTGTGATCCGCTATATGACCGCGCCGGCGAAGCCGGGATGCTCGCGATCTGGTATCCGCGCATGTTCCCGCTGGTGGATAAAGATTTGTTTGTGCGGGTGACGGGGTAGCTGAACTACTCGAGCGCCTTTTCGATGCGAGCGGCGAGGTCTTCTCGCTTGAGGTTGCCAGGGTTGTACATCGTGACGATGCCCTTGCGATTGACCAGCACGAGAGTGGGCGTGGTGGAGCTGCCATACACGCGGAAGTTCTCTTCGCTCAGCGGGGCCGCCATGCTGGGGATGCCTGCGTAGAACTGATCGTAGATCTTGCCGATGTAAGGCTTCTCGACGGCGGGGGTGGCATCCTCACCACCAGCAACGTAGCCGTAGTGTTGCGTGGGGCCTACGACGACCAGGCCCTTCGGCGCATAAGCCTTGGCGAGATCGGCAATGATCGGGCTTTGCGCCTTGCAATCGCTGCACCAGTGGGCCCAGAAGAACAACAGGACGGCCTTGCCCTTGAGAGCGCTTAGCGCGAGTGGCTTGTTGGGCCCGATGGAATCCTTGATCTCAAGCGCGGGTGCGGGCTTGCCGACGAGGGAGAGCAGGTTGATGTTCTTCTGAATCCGCGTGCGGATGGAAGTCTTGTACCAGGTCTTGAGCTCTTTGTTCAGGAAGGTGATCGCCTCACTGAGTTGCCCTTTGCCCGCCAGGGCCTGGCCTTCAACTTCGATCGACGCGCCAAGGCCGATGGGCAAGCGACGTTCCTGATCGAGCGTGCGGCCCTTGAGCGCCGCGAGCGCCAGCTTGCGCGAGGCGGCGCTATAGGCGAGGGCTTTATCGTACTGCTTGCCAGCCACGGCTGCACGGCCAAGCCAGGAATGTGCCTCGATGAGCTCCGGAGTCCAGGCGCCACCATTGCGGGTGGTCTCGATCAGTTTTTCGGCGCCCGCGAAGTCCTGCTGGTTCAGCAGTTGCCTGACCTCGGGAACAATAGCCGCGGGCAGGCACAGTGCGGTGAGCAGGAGCAGAGTGAGATGTTTCATGCAAGAAGCTTCTTTGTGAATTCGATGCTCAACTCGAGATCACGTCGCTCTTTTGTGACGGATGCGTCTTTTTCGAGTTTGGGCGGGTCTTGTTGGGGTGTGCCACGCTCGGCGATAGCGAGAAAGCGGGAGAACTCCCAAGCCGGCGTGTTGCGGTAGGCGTCCCAGAATTTGCGATCGAAGACCTGAAACTGTCGCGCGCCGGTGACAATAATCTCCATCGATAAGGCCTTGCCGGGGCACAGCTCGCGGTAGCGCTTGACCCAGGTGGCAATATCCACGTTACCTTCGCCCATGCGTGTCCACTGCACGGCGATGCCCTCGGGCGTCTTCCAGAGGTAACTGTCGCGCACATGGCTGGTGAGGATGTAAGGCGCCAGCGTTTCGAGCGTGAGGTGTGGATCCTCAAGCGCCCAGACGGGATTGCCGCTATCAATGACGGCGCCGACGAAATCCTTGCCGGCGAGTTCGATCAGGCTCTTGAGTTCGCGGGCCTGCATGTCACCCGCGTGATTCTCAACCGCGATCTTGATGTTGTGATCATTCGCGTAGGTGCGGCAGGCGCGCAATGTTTTGGCGGTGTTCTCGATGTGACCTTCAAGTGGCGTCGGCGTGGCGCGATCGGCCATCGAGCCGAGAAAACAGCGCACCAGCCGGCTGCCCGCAAGATTGGCCGCGCGGATCACGCGCTTCAATTGTTCTTCCGCCGTGCCCTGTTTGGGGTCGAAGCTGGTCGAAGTTGGGCAGATCGAGCGCATGCCGATCTCAAGTGTGATGCCCAGCTTCTGGGCGTGGGCGGCCACCTTCTTGACGTGGTCGTCTTCGAGCGAGCCGAGAAAGCGGATCTCGGAGAAGTGGACGACTCTCGCGCCAAAGCGCGCGGCATAGTCGAGATGCTCAAAGGCCGTCCAGCCCTGGCTGCGAACACTGAACAGATCGATGCCCAACTGGACATCCGGAGCGGCGGCAAGTGGTGTGGCAAGCATGGGCATGGCGGTGAAGGTACGGCGGTTCATCTAGAGCAGCTTCCGTTTTTCAAGAAAGACAAAAATCTGGTTGAAGATGGCGGTGTTCTGTTCGGGGGCGAAGTTGCCGTGCAGCCCGTGCGCCACCGGAATCATCTCGGCATCGGCGCCAGCGTTGCGCAATTCCTTGGTGATCTCGACGCCATGGTCATAAGGCACCACCGGGTCGGCGTCTCCGTGGATCGTGAGTGTGGGTGGCGCACTCTTGCTCACCCAGGTGATAGGCGAAACCCGGCGCGCGAGATCCTGCCGGTCGGGCAGGGAGGCGGGCATCCAGGTTACAGCATATTGGCGCATGTGTTCACCCTCGAGCTGGTCCTGCACGTCGGTGATGCCATACCAGTTGATGATGGCGGCAACTTTACCCGTCGGACCAAGCTTCGCCTGTTTGGGCGTCAGGCCAGTCATCAGAGCGAGGTGGCCACCGGCGGAATCGCCCATCACGATGATGCGATTCTTGTCGACGTTGTAGCGTTGGACGTTGTTACGTACCCATTCGGCGGCAGCGAGTACATCCTGAACGGCGGCCGGGGCTGGCGCCACCGCGGCGAGGCGGTATTCGACGTTGAAGACTACGAAGCCCTTTTCAAGAAAGGGCAGGCAATAGAAGTTGACCATGTGCTCTTTGGTGCCGCCGACCCAGCCGCCACCGTGGATCACGATTACCGCTGGGCGCTTGGCGGCAGCAGAGGATTTTTTTGATTGCAAAACATCGAGCACTGTCTGCGGATGGGAAGAGTAAGAGACGTTGGCCTCGACAGAAACCCAGTCGGGCGCTTGCGACTGTGCCAGAAGGGCGAGAGGGCAAAGCAACAGAAGTAGGCGAGACACCATAGAGATCAATATATATTGAGAGAACATGCAGAAATTCTTGCTCGGAATGATGATGGCCTCGATGATGTTCGGGGCGGACGTGCTTGAGGTCAAATATGCCACCAAAGATGTGAAGCCGGCGGCTGACCCCAAGAGCGCATTCTGGAAGGATATTGCACCGGTGATGGCCACCAGGAACAACCTGGGCGTTGAGTTGCCGACGAACAAAACAGAGATCCGGCTGCGCTGGACCGACAAGAACCTCTACATCCTGATGAGCTGCCCGTATGAGGCGCTTTACGTCAATGAAAAGCCGAGTGTGACGACCGAGACGAACAAGCTGTGGGAGAGGGATGTGGCCGAGGTGTTTGTGGGCGCGGACTTTACGAACATCCACCAGTACAAGGAGTACCAGGTGAGCCCGCTTGGCGAATGGGTCGACCTTGATATCGACAACAAGAAGCCCCTGCCCGAAGGCGGTTGGAAGTGGGATAGCAAGATGGTGACGAAGGCCCGCATCGATGAAAAGGCGAAAATCTGGTATGCCGAGTTCCAGATCCCCATCGCGAGCTTTACGGCGAAGAAGGTGGAGCCGGGTCTTGAACTGCGCGGCAATTTCTACCGCTTTCAGGGGCCCGGGCCGGACCGCAAGATGGTTGCATGGAAGCCAACCGGTCGCATCAATAACCACACGCCGGCCGCATTTGGCACGCTCAAGCTGGTCAAGTAATTTTTCTTCGCCACATTCGGGAACTTGAGAGGCCTCGTGCGTCCATTCACATCAGTGGTGATCGCAGAGACATTGAGCCTTGCCCCAAGCGTGGACCCCAAAGAACTCTACCGTAGCCACTATCCGCGGCTGTACCGGTTTGCGCTGGCGTTCTCCGGATCGGAGGCGCATGCGGCAGAAGCGGTGCAGGAGGCGTTTCTCGACCTGCTGCGCAGCCCCGGAATTGTCGACCCCGCGCGTGGTTCCGCCGTTGCGCTGCTGTATGGCATGGTGCGAAACCGCCTGCGTCGTTCGCGCCGCGTGGAGCGCGAGGAACCGCTTGAGACAGATGAAGCAGCCGACGAGGATCTGCTCGTGGACCTCGTGCGTGCCGAGCGTGTGGAGGCCGTGCGAGCCGCGATCGCGAGTCTTCCCGAACACTATCGCGAAGTTGTCCTGCTATGCGAGATCGAAGAATGCAGCTATGAGGATGCGGCCGCCGCGATTGGCGTTCCGCTGGGAACAGTAAGATCACGTTTGAGTCGGGCCAAGGTGCAGCTGCGGGCGCGCCTGAAGGAGTTTGTCCATGAAACTCGATGAGCTGTTGAAGGAATATCGCGATGCCATGCCGGCCACGCCGAAGTTTGACTTCGACGCCATCGAACGGCGCGAGGCGGCGCGCAGGCAACGACAACGATGGGTTGGTGTTCTGGCCGCGGCAGCCGCAATCGCGGTGGTGATGTTCTATGCCAGGCCAAATAGCAATGTGCCAGTGGTGCCGGCGCCCGAGGCGTTAGCCGCGCCAATTGTAAGGCCGGTGGAAGAAATTGCTGCTCCGATTGTGCGACCGGTGGCGCGCCATACCACTACGGCGAAACGCCGCAAGCCTGCCCAGGTGAACGAATTCATCGCCATCGGTGAGGCAAGCATGTTGCCCGCGCCACAGAGTTTGCAGGTGATGCGAGTCAGCCTGACCGGAGCGAGACTCGCCGCCCTGGGGTTGCTGCCGGCGGGCCGGGATCTGGACGACAGAGTGACGGCAGATGTGTTGATGGGTGAGGACGGCATGGCGCGAGCCATTCGTCTGGTAAGCGCAGAATCTTTCGAATAGGAGAAGCAGGAGATGAATAAAGGTGTTTTCTTTTTGTTGGCGGGCGCCGCATTTGGCCAGCAGGATGTTGTGGTAGGCCACGCCGTTCCAGCCATGCCAGCCACGCCGATTACGATGTCCTACACGGTCAGAGATAGTGAGCCGGTGAAAGGCCTTCCCTACTCGGCCGAGTCGGTGACCGAGCACACGCAGACACTCGCCGACGGCAACAAGATCACGCACCAGAATAAGAGCTCGTTTGCCCGTGATGGCGAAGGCCGCACCCGGCGAGAGTTTGAGCTCGGAGGATTCGGGCCCATCGGTAAGGCTGAAGCACCGATCAAGAACATTGTGATTGAAGACGTGGTGACCCGCACTCACTACACGATTGACACTGAGCGCAAGCAGGCTACCCGTCACAAGATGGATGGCAATGTGATGTTCAAGATCGTGGATGGCGCCAAGACGATCAGTTCCACGATTGCTCGCGACAACGTTGTGATGGAGCGGCGCCCGGGAACGATCACCACCGCGACGCTGACTCGCTCGAACTCGCGCATCCAGATCCGCAGCAACTCCAATGCCAAGCAGGAAGACCTCGGCACGAGGAACATGGAAGGCGTGATCGCGCGAGGCACCCGTTCCACGATGACGATCCCCGCGGGCGAAGTCGGCAATGAGCGCCCCATCGACATCGTTACCGAAACCTGGTTCAGCGATGAGATCAAGGCGGTGGTGTTAACGCGTCACTCTGATCCGCGTACCGGTGAGATCGTAACGCGGCTACAGAACATCCGCACCGGTGAGCCCGACCGCAGCTTGTTCGAAGTTCCTGCTGGCTACAAGGTGGAAGATATTGCCGACATCACACCCGGACTCACCGAAACGAAAGTAATCCGTGTGAAGGAAGACAACTAGTTCTTCTTTCGCTTGAAGAGGTCGATGACGGAGTTGATGCTGTCCTTCATCTGCTGAGGATTGGCGGGACTGAAGCTCTCGAGCTTCATCTTCGCAATGGCCGCCGGATCTGGTGAGATCTGCGGCTTGGCAAAGGTGCCGCGAATTGTGGCGGGGATCATGAGGTTGCCGTTCTGGTTGGCCAGAGCAGCCGTCATGAACCCGCCAATTCTATTGCCCCCCACCTGTTCAGAGAATCGCTTGTCAAAGAGCGATACGAGCTTGAGGTCGAGCGTTTGGTCGGCAAGGTTCATGTTGCCGGTGAGGGCGGCGGTGAGGTTGGAAAGCGTCACCTTAAGATTCTGCGTCGAGGCCTGACCGTTGCGGATATCGAGGTCTCCGGTGATGCTGGCAAACTGCGTGAACTTGTCGGGCGACGAGAAGCCGAGAAACTGGCCGAGGCGTGCCAGTTCGTTGGTGAGGTTGAAGCTCGCGATGCGGCCGTTGGTGAGATTGAGCGAAATGCGGCCATTGAGGGAACGCGCCATGTCCACCGGGTCAGCCGGGGATAGTGACATGTTCAGGCTTGAATTCAAAGGGCCACTCATGATGCCCTTAAGCGAAGTGACAGCCGCGAGAAGTTGTGATGACTCAATCTGCTCGAGCTTCGAATTCAGCGTGTAAACCGACTTGGCGGGGCGCAAGTCGATCTCAAGAGAACCAGAGTGGCGACCGCCATAGATGGACGCGTTGAGGGGATTCAAAAGCAAGTGGCCGTCCTGGTAAGCCGTGCGCGCCGTGAGCTGCGTCAACTGCAAGTCCGCCACCTGCACAGTGCCGACTTTGAGGTTGCCGCTTGCTCTCATGCGACTGGGGCCTGTCGACTTGTCGTTTGATGTGGACTTGAACAGCGTCCGGATCTCATCGATGTTGAGTTTGTCTGAGGAGAAATCGAAGTCAATATTCGGAGCGGTGAAATTGGCAATGCGACAGTTGCCGGCGAGGTTTGAGGTGCCGAGACTTGCTTTGATGTCTTCGAGCGCGACAGAATTCTCGGCAAAGCGGAAGGTGGTTGTGGCGATATCAAGAGGCTTACTCAGACCGGGGGCCTCGACGTGCGCCTCACGCAGCGAGCCAGTACCTGTATACGTGAGCGGGGCCTTGGCCGAGAGCACCCCATGGGCACGCACCTGCAGATTGGCGACGCCACTGGCGTTGACGCCTTCGAGCGACGAGGCGCCGTAGGCGCGGCCGATGGCGAGCAATTCCGCCAGTTGGGCATTGGGGGCAATCAGCGTGGCCTCAAGGCGGGGTGTGGTGGCGTAGCTGGTTACAACACCGAATAGCTGCAACCGCGTAGATCCGCTGGTGATCGATGCTGGCTCGAGCGTGATACGGTCAGGCGTCAGCGCGAGTAGCAGTTTGTCGGTGCGCACGGGTTGCTTGATGTTGCCACCGGAAACTTCGAAGCCCTTAACCTCAATACGACCCGAAAGCGCGGGCTGAGTGGGGGTGCCAGCGGCCTTGAGTGTGGCGTTGATGTCGCCTTTAACATTCATGCCCGCCGGTAGAAATAGCGGCGCGGCGTCCGCCAGTGGTGAGGAGGGTATGCTCGCCTCAAGCGCAAGCTTGCTGGCTGAGATCTCGCCATTCAAAGTGCCCTTGAGTGAGGCGAACTGGAGCGCGACATTATCAAGCTTTGTGATTGCCGCTGATTGTGTGACGCGGCCGCTGGCGCTGATCGATTTGCCGCTTGGCATGGTGGCGGCGAGCGTGAGGTCAAAGGGCTTGCCCTCGGCATAATCGCGCAGGGTAGCTGATAGGTTCGAGTAGACTTCGCGTGGGGCGTCCGGCTGCTTGAGGCCGATAGTGGCAAGCGAGAGCTCGAACAGGCCGAGCTTGAGCGGCGCATCGTTGCCGGAGCCAGAGTTGCCGATAGAGGCGTAGTTCCACTTGCGGGCGCTGTTCTGGATCAGTTCAATACTGGGCGACAAGACGCGGATGGAACTGATGTCAAGCGTGCCGGTGAGCAGTGGCAACAACGCTGGCTTGACCTCAACTGTGCTGGCCTTCAGGAAATAAGTCCGCGAAAACGCTGGATCATCACTGATTTTGAGATCGCTGGCAATGAATGTGGGCGGGAATACCTTGAAATCGAGCTTGCTGATCGTGACCTCGCGCCGAAGCGATTGGCTAAGCCTTGAGGTGATCAGACCCGCATATTTGTTCGGGTCCACCAGGAAGAGGAGCGCGGCGACGCCGATGAGCCCAACGGCGATAACCCCTGCAAAAACAAGCCGGAGAGGATTGCGCATACTTCTTGAGTGTAAGCAGTGAATGCAAATGTGTGCCAAGGTGGTGAGTGAATGGCAAGACCTGATGTGATCGACATGGATGACTTCCGGCCCGGCGGCCCGGAACGCCGCGGTGGATTCGGCCTGATGGCGTGGCTTGTGGTGTTGCTGGTGGTGATTGCCAGCGCACGGACGATCGCCCGAACCTGGATTGATTACGCGTGGTGGAGCGAAGTCGGGCAAACGGATACCTGGGGCCAGCAGTTGCTCTACGCGTGGTTGCCGAGCTTTGGCGCGGGGTTGCTCGCCTTTCCAGTGTTGTTCTTCCTCTACCGCAGAGCCAAACAGCGGAACGCCAAGCGCGGTGCGATAGCCGGGCTGTTTCTCGGATCGCTTGCCCTCGGTAGCATGCTGATCCACAACTGGACGGTGGTCCGTTACTTCGGGGCCAGTGGTGTGGCGCAGGACGCATGGCGCGATCCGGTATTTGGCAAGTCGATCGGATTCTACTTTTTTGAGTTGCCGTTCTATGAGATGCTGCTCGGCTACGCGCAGGGCTTGCTATTGGTGGGCTTTCTCGTTTACTGGTTGGCTAGCCGGTTTGAAAGCATGCGGGATCGCTTCTCGCGCATGAACGCTCAGGACGGCGTGGATCTTCGCGTGCTCGATCTGGGCGGCGCGTTCCGCGGCCCGGCGATCAAGGTTGCCGTGGCGCTTTTCTTCTTGCTGCTCGCGCTGCGGGCTTACCTCGGTCGTTATGATGTGCTGTTTGGTGACCATGGCTTTCTCGTCGGCGCGGACTATGTGGATGTGAATATCGTGCTTCCGCTCGCCTGGGCGGTTGTTGCGGCGTGTGTTGTGGGTGGGGCGCTGGTTGTAGCCGGTCGCGTGGGTGTGGCCGTCGGATTGGTGGTGGTTGTCTATGTCGCGAGTGCCATCGTGCCGCGCGTGGTGAATGCCATCAATGTGCGGCCCAATGAAATCTCGCTGCAGAAGCCATTTATCGAACGGCATATTGCGGCGACGCGGACCGCCTTTGGGTTGGGCGCCAAGTTGAAAGAGCGCGATTATCCCGCCAAGATCACCGGGACTTTTGAGCCCGCGCGCCACAAGGAGTTGCTCGAAAGCGTACGCCTGTGGGACTGGAAAGCCTTTCACGATACGATCACGCAGATCCAGGCGCTGCGGCCCTACTATGTGTTCGCTGATACGGACGTTGACCGCTACGTGGATGCCAGCGGCAAGATTCGGCAGATGCTGCTGAGCCCGCGCGAACTCGATGTGCGCCAACTGCCCGATGCGCGCAGCCGCTGGATCAATCCACACTTCATCTATACACACGGCTATGGCCTGGTGATGGCGGAAGCGAATCAGATTACTCCGGACGGCCTGCCCTCGCTGCTCAAGAAAGATGCCCCGCTCGAAGAGAAGCCCGGCATGCCGAAGGTCAAGCGGCCGGAACTCTATTTCGGCGAGGCGATGCACGAGCCGGTCTTTGTGCATACGGCGCAGCCCGAGTTCAACTATCCCGCCGGCAATGAGAACGTGCACAGCAAGTATGAAGGCATTGGCGGCATCCCGATCGACGGCATGCTGATGCGCGCGGCCGCCGCGGTGGCTGAAGGGGATTGGAACATTCTGCTCACTTCCTACCTCACGCCCCAATCGCGCATGCTCATTCATCGCCGCATCAGCGAACGGCTGGAGCATCTGGCGGAGTTTGTCGTGTGGGACGAGGACCCCTACATCGTAGTGGGCGACGATGGCCGCCTGGTGTGGATGGTGGATGGCTACACGGTGCACAATCGCCACCCCTACTCGCGCTCGGTGGGGACGCAGTTTGGCCGGGTGAACTACATGCGCAACAGCGTGAAGGCCACAGTCGACGCCTATGATGGCACGACGCGCCTTTACCTGTGGGACGAGCAGGACCCGGTGATCGCTTCCTATCGCAACATCTTCCCGAAACTGTTCCGCCCCAAATCGGAGATGCCCGCCGCGCTGTTGGCGCATACCCGCTATCCCGAAACCATGTTCCGCGTGCAGGCGGAGATGTACCGCACCTATCACATGGATAACCCAGAGGCCTTCTACAATCGTGAGGACCCCTGGGACCTTGCGCGCACAGCAGACGGCATGACCAGCGAGACCGGCGCGGTGAAACCCACCTACCTGCTGGCAACACTGCCAGGGGAGACGAAGCCCGAATTTGTTCTGCTGACCACCTTCACGCCGCGCAACAAGCAGAATCTGATTGGTGTGATGGTGGCCCGATGCGATGGCCCAAGGCTGGGAGAGATTGAAGTGCTACGACTATCGAAGCAGGAACTCGTCTTTGGCCCTATGCAGGTGGCCGCGCGCATCAATCAGGATCAGAACATCGCCAAGGACCTGACACTGTGGAACCAGCAGGGCAGCAAGGTGATCAAAGGGCAGATGCTGGTGCTGCCGATGGGCGATCAATTCCTCTACGTGGAGCCGATCTACATCCAGGCCACAAATGCGCCGATGCCGGAGTTGAAGAAAGTGGCGGTGGGATTGGGCAATGTAATTGGCTATGGCAATACGTACGCTGAAGCACTGGCGCAGTTGGGCGGCGGCGGGCTGGGTGATGTCGCTGCTCCCGAGTCGCAACCAGCGCAGACGCAGACCAGTAATGCACCGCAGCAGCCGGCCAGGGCGGGAGACCCGCGGATTGAGAAAGTGCGCGCCCGGCTCCGCCACTACCGCGAGCTGATGGGGCAAGGCAAGTATGTTGAGGCTGCCCGCGAGCTTGAGGCAATCGAAAACGAGATTAAGCAGTAGCGCGGTGTTGGTCGTTTGAGCGGCTGCCGCGCGTCTCGCCCATGTTGTCCGTAGCGGTTTCAACAGCGGTGCTCAGCGGCTGACGCTGGGCATCGGTTGCCCCCCAGGAGAAGACGGCATGGAATGTGCCGAGGGATTGCAGTTGGTAATCCCAAAGCTTCTCGGCAAGATCCTGCGTGAGTTGGTGCGCCGCTGCTCCACCGAGGTTCGGGAAAAGCAGCACAAATTCGTCTTCACGACGACGTGTGCAGAAGCCCTTGCCATCGACGCATTCGGCCATCAGCGCATCGACGGTAGTGCGTAGCTTTTCGCTCGCTTCAGCGCCATGCACTTCCTCAAGCCGCGAGTAGTCATTGATGCCCACCGAGAACACCAGCCCCGTGTAGGGCTCAGGCTTCTCCAGCAGTTCGTTTAGAGTGTTCACCGAATAGCTGCCAACCGGCACCAGCAACGAAGGGGATTGCTCTTCCACCTTGGCGGCCAGATTGGCGAGATCCGGCGTAGCTGCCTGCGTCTGATCAAACTCTTCCACCAGACGTTCCATGAACTGGTCAAAGTTCGGCTGGGGCTTTTCGGCCTCGGCCTCTTTGTTCAACCGGATACGGATCACATTCGGCGGCAGACTTTCCGCGGCTGGCGGATCGGCGACGGCGACCGGCCCAGCTTCGGCCAGCACGGGTTCGATCGACTTCATGGGCTCGAGCGTCAACTCGGGCATTGCCGCGACGGCCGGCTTCGTGTTGACTTGAATCGAGCGGCGGTTCATCTCGCGGAAGGCCTTCGATTGCTCAGCGAGCGCGCGCAACAGGCGGGCGTTGTCCTCTTCAATGCGATTGAGGGCGACTTCGTGGCGTGCTTCGAGATCAATCTGCCGCTCGCGTAGCTTTTCGTTCATGCCCTTCAAGTAGTCAACGACGATCGCGACCGCCGCCAGACCCAGCAGGATGAGCGCACAAAATATGACCTGGAATTCGTAGCCGCCGAAGTTCATGGATCTACCCGTATCGTTCTAATGTTACGGATCGACTTGCGGCCAAGAAATAGGACTCTCGATCTATTGTCAGGATGTCCCTTAGCTTCGCACCCGGTGGATCACCTTAGGGCGTAAGCAGCACCTTCAGTGCGCCAGAAGATTCGGCCCGTGCGAAGGCAGCCGTGGCATCCGCGAGACTATAGCGAGCGGTGATCATGGGGGCGAGATTGAGCTTGCCGGATCGCAGGAGCTGTAGCGCCGGCGCAAAACGCCCACACCGCGAACCCACAAGCGTAATCTCGTTGACGATGTAAAGCGCGGCATCGATCGTCAGCTTTTCAGCCACGGTGGACTTCATGATGATGGTGCCCCGTGGGGCCACCAGCCGCGTGGCGGAATCAAAGCCCGCGGCAGAGCCAGTGGCGTCGACAACGTAGGCAAACGCCGCGGCGGGAAGACGCGGGTTGTCGCGGTCTACGGTAACCGTCTTTACGCCCAGCGGGCGTGCGATGGCCAGCTTGTTCGAATTACGTCCGAACAGCGTCACCTTCAGACCATGCAGTTGCAGCACCTGGGCAATCAGCAGGCCGAGCTTGCCATCGCCCAGCACGGCAACCGCCGCCGCTTTGGGAAACCGAACCTGTTCGAGAATTTCGCAGGCAGCGGCGATGGGCTCGGTGAACACAGCGTACTCGTCCGGGATCGATAGCGGCACCGCCAGCAAATTTTCAACCGGCAATGTGAGGTATTCGGCGAACGCCCCCGGGTGCCGCACAATGCCGAGCACCGTGCGGTGCGGGCAATGACGCCCCAGCTTGCGGGCGCACCACTCGCACTTGCCGCAGGCAAGGTTGATCTCGCCGACGACGCGCTTGCCCACCCACTGCGCCTCGGGCGACTCCACCACATCGGCCACGAATTCGTGACCCGGCACACCGGCAAAGCCGTAGTAGCCGCGCAGCAGCTCGATATCGGTGTTGCAGATGCCCGCCAGGCGCAGCTTGAGCAACGCATGTCCCTTCTTGAGCCGCGGGCGGGCGATCTCTCCAACGGATACCTGACCACTTCCAATCTGAACAGCGCGCATAAAACAATGATGCCGGAGGCGAGGGCCCCCGGCATCAGGATTGACTGGAAAAGTCGCTATTCTTTGCCGTCGCCCTCGAGCAGCTTGAGGTCGGCGAATGTTGACGGCGGCAGAACACCAGCATTCGAATAGACGAACAGCTTGGCGCGCGAGTCGGCGATGTCGAGGTTGCGCATGGTGAGCTGACCGATGCGATCCTGCGGCGTGAAGGCGCCTTCCACCTTCTCCATCGAGAGGCGCTCGGGGGCGTAGGTGAGGTTGGGCGATTCGGTGTTGAGGATCGAATAGTCGTTGCCGCGACGGAGCTCAATGGTGACTTCACCGGTAACGGCCTTGGCGATCCAGCGCTGCAACGTCTCGCGCAGCATCATCGACTGCGGATCAAACCAGCGGCCCTCGTACAGCAGGCGGCCGAGGCGGCGACCCATGTCGCGGTATTGTTCGATCGAGCCTTCATTGTGGATGCCGGTGATGAGGCGCTCATAAGCGATGAAGAATAGCGCCATGGCCGGGGCTTCATAGATGCCGCGGCTCTTGGCTTCGATGATGCGGTTTTCGATCTGGTCGCTCATGCCAAGCCCGTGGCGGCCACCGATGCGATTGGCTTCGAGAACGAGCTCGACGTCATTCTCGAACGTCTTGCCATTCAGGGCCACCGGGCGGCCCTCTTCAAAGCGCACGGTGACTTCTTCGGCCTTGACGGCAACGTCATCGCGCCAGAAGGCGACGCCCATGATCGGCTCGACAATGCGGATGCCGGTTGAGAGCGATTCGAGGTCTTTTGCCTCGTGCGTGGCGCCCCAGATGTTCGAGTCGGTCGAGTACGCCTTCTCCTTCGACATCTTGTAGCCTAGCCCGGCGCGCTCGAGCAACTCGGACATTTCCTTACGGCCGCCGAGTTCGTTGTTGAACGTTTGATCGAGCCACGGCTTGTAGACCTTGAGCGAGGGGTTGACCATCAGACCATAGCGGTAGAAACGCTCGATGTCGTTGCCCTTGTAGGTGGACCCGTCACCCCAGATATTGACGTTGTCTTCCTTCATCGCGCCGACGAGCATCGTGCCGGTGACGGCGCGTCCGATCGGCGTCGTGTTGAAGTAGGGCACACCCGCGGTGGTGATGTGGAAAGCGCCGCACTGCAGGGCGGCAATGCCTTCGCGCACCAGCTGTTCGCGGCAATCAAGCAGACGGGCCACCTCGGCGCCACAGTCGAGGGCGCGCTTGGGGATGGCATCATAATCCGGCTCGTCGGGCTGGCCCAAATTGGCCGTGTAGCAATACGGAATCGCACCCTTCTCGCGCATCCAATAGATGGCGGCTGAGGTGTCCAAACCTCCCGAGAAAGCGATACCGACTTTTTCGCCGATTGGCAACGATTGAAGAATGTTGGGCATGAGTGCTTTCTCCCATGGTAACCAGTGACGGGACAGAGTAATCTGGATTTTCAAACCAAGATGGAGCGCAAAACCGATATCGTCCGCATCAGCGGCGTCGAAATTCATCTGGGCGCGCCCGATGAGCTGAATGCCTCGTGGGTAGGCCAGGAAGAAAGCATGCGCCAGTTGCTCGCCGCATGGCTCGTGCTCGATGAGCACGACCTGCCGATGAACCCGCGCCTGGTGGGTAAGCCCGGCGTCGGCAAAACCACGCTAGCCTGGGCCGCCGCCGAGCGCCTGGGTCAGCAGGTCTACATCATGCAGGCCACCGTGGACACACGCCCCGAAGATCTGATCGTGACGCCCGTGCTTGAGGAGCAGGGCAAGCTGCGCTACGTCGCCTCTCCGCTGGTGACGGCGATGATTCGCGGAGGCGTGGCGATCCTCGATGAGGGCAATCGCATGAGCGAGAAGAGCTGGGCCAGCCTTGCGCCGCTGCTCGATTCCCGCCGCTATGTAGAGTCGATCATCGCCGGCATCAAGATCAAGGCGCATCCGCTGTTCCGCTTTGTGGCCACGATGAATGATGACGCGAGCACCTTTGACCTGCCTGAGTACATCCAGAGCCGTCTGCAGCCGCAGATTCTGCTCGACTTCCCGGAGCGCGAAGAAGAGCTCGCGATACTACGCGAGAACCTGCCGTTTGCCGACGCGCAGATTCTCGAATACGTGACCGATTTCCTGCAGCAGGCACACGCCGCCGAGGAACGCTACAGCATTCGCGATGGCATCAACATTGTGCGTTATGCAATGAAGCTCAAGAGCGCCGGTGATGCCCTGGTGCCGGAGCGGATCGCTCTGCCGCTGGCGATCCAGACAATTCTGGGCACGGAAGCCATGCGCTATGTCCGAAATCGGGGATGAGTTTCTTCGCGATTTCAGCAGCCTGAAGCGGGGGCGTTGCCGTTACTTCCCCGTCGCGCCAGGCCGCATGGAATTTGCCATGGAAGTGCGGCGCGCCTTGCTGCGCGAACGTCCGCCGGTGGTTGCGATCGAGTTGCCGGCCTTCTTCGCGACAAGGCTCGAGGAGGCCGCGCGTCGCTTTCCTGAGATCAGTGCCCTCGTCTATCCAGACCGGCTGGCTGAGAGCGCCGAGGGTGGTGTGATTTACTACATCCTCGAGCCGTGTGATGCGTTCGTTGAGGCTTATCGCACAGCCCATGAAATTGGCGCTGAGGTTGTATTGATCGACCCAGCCGTGGGCGAGCGGCCGCACCTGCCCGATGACTATCCCGATACCTTTGCCATCCAGAAGATCGGGCTTGAGAGGTACGTCGAGACCTACCGGTTGTTCCCGCAGCAGCGCAACGATGAGGTAAATGATTTTGCGGCGAGCCTCGCCTGGAAGTTGCAAGGCGTGGATCCGCTGGCCGAAGTTTTTGTGGTGGTTTCGCTGAACCTGCTTGACCCGCTGCTCGATGCAATGGAGCATCCACAAGAGCCACCTCGCCAGCGGGATGCGCTCGAGTTTGTCGATCTCGTCAACGTACATCCGGATTCGCTGGGCGAAGTGCTGACGGAGTATCCCGCGCTGCAGCAGCGCTACGAGTATTGGCGCAAGCAGATGTCTGATGCCCGGATGGTGGATCGACCACAGGCGCAGTACGACACCTTGCGACGCGCTGAGGTGGATTACGAGAAAAACACGGGCGACCGCATGCTGCCGTATCAGCGGCGGCTGCTTGCCCGCTACACGCGGAATCTCGCTCATGTCTCCGGCTACCTGATGGCAACGCTTTATGAGTTGACGATCGCCGCGCGTTCGCTGGTGGATGACAACTATGCGTGGGAAGTCTGGCAGGCCGGCAGTCGCTACGACTTTCAGGAACCCGACACACGCCTTGAGACGTTGCGGTTATCCGGTGACGAGGTGTTCTTTCGGACGCGCAAGCTGAAGCTCCGGCGGCGCCTGCCGCGCCCCAAGCAGATCATGAAGCCGCGCAAGTTGAAGGAGCACAAGAAGGAAGCCAAGCCCGGTGAATGGGCGCAGCAGTTGAACGGTGATTCGATCTGCTCGTATCCGCCGGAGGATCTGGTGATTGAGGACTTTGGCCGTTTTCTCAAGAAGAAAGCCCATGCCATTCTCACCGAAGAGCGCACACGTGTGGAGCCTTTTCAGACCTCGATGCTGGACGGTATAGACATGCGCGAGACGTTGCGCAACTGGCACGAAGGCAAGATTTATGTGAAGCGGCTGGAGAAAGCGGCGGGTGACGTCTCGAGTGTCATTGTGATCTTTGATGAGGACCGAGATCAGCGCTACCGCTACCTGACGACCTGGCTTGGCGAACACCAAAACGAGAGTGACATGGCGTTTTATTCCACCGAGCCGTTTGCCCAATTGGTAGGCCCGGGGATTGGTCGCGCCGAGTATGGCGGATTTCTGATGACGCGCCCTTCGCGGCGCTTGTGGGATGTCTGGAACGATCCGGATTACGATTTTGCCGAGACAAAAGCCGAGCGGCTGCTGATGGCGGGCCTTGATTATTCAACCGAGCGGTATGTGGTTTATGTCGCGCCCAAGCCACCGCGCTCGATCTTCCGTTCCATCGCCACGCAATTGCGCCGGCAGATCGTGTTTATTCCGATTGGGCAACTGTCACCGGCGCGGCTGAAGAAGCTGCGTGTGGTGCATGTGCTCGATGGATATGAACGACGGGAGATGGCGAAAGAGTTTATCTGGTAGCTAGCCGAAGATGCGGTAAAGGTCGCGCAGCGCCTTGAAGAAGTCAAACGGCTTAACCTTCGAGCCATCCACATCTTTCCACGACAGCAGCGGAAACTCATAGATCGCATCAAGCGCAGGGGTGGCAACCCCCGCCGGCAGGCGCATGAATCGCGCGATGATCTCGACGTCAAAGATCCAGCGTGAGACAAACGGGTCGGCAAAAAGCGTGCGGAGATAGGGCGCCCGGCGGAAGATCTTGGCCCCACACTGCGTGTCGTAGATTGGCAACTTCAGCAGGACACTGACACAAGTGGCGAACACTCGTCCGAGGTAGTGACGGTGGGGTTTGCGGTCGATGTGCCGGCCGAGCAACTGCACGCGCGCACCAAAGATCATCGCCAGCCGGGGATTGGCATCCATCACCGCCAGCATGTCCAGCGCATAGGGCAGGGGGGTGGCGAGGTCGGCATCCCAATAGCCCATGTACTCGACTTCCAGCTTGTCGATAGCGAACAGCATGCCATCACGCACTGCTCCGGCCTTGCCCTGATTGACCTTGTTGTCGATTACCGTCGCCTGTTCCGGCATCTGGGCCGCAAGCCGACCCAGCATGCCGCTGGTGTCGTCGCGGCTACCGTCGTTTACAAAGACAAAGCGAACGTTTTGGTGCTCACGGGCGAAGGCGATAAAGACCTCGGACTTGAGCCGGGCCGCCTCGTTGTAGCACGGGATGATGAGCGCACAGGAATTCAACTTCACGAGTTTAACGCACTGTCCTCAAACATCTTGTAGTGGCTTTCCACCATGCCGAGCTTGGCGTAGACGGCCTGCGCCGCCTCGTTGGTGGTTTCGACATAAAGCCGGAAGCCGCAACAATCGCTCTCTTTCGCCATTGCCTTGACGCCGTTGTACAGCGAACGGTAGACGCCCTGGCCGCGGAATTCGGGCAGTACGTAAACGCTCTGGATCCACCAGAACACCTTGTTGCGCCAGTCGCTCCATTCATAGGTGATCATCAGGCCGCCGGCAACTTTGCCATCGCATTCGGCAATCACATAAAACCCAAACTGGGGCTTGTCGAACAGGCCTTCCACGCCTTCGAGCAGCTTGGCGGGGTCGAGCTTGAGCTGTTCTGTTTCCCAAGCCATCGCCTCGTTGAAACGGACAAACCAAAGGGCTTCGGCCCGCTCAGCGCGACGAATGGTGATGTTGGAGGATGGCATCGATCAGACCTTCTGTGGTGTGTGGCTTGGCTTCAACGGTGGGCTCAACGCCATGCATGCGCAGCGTCTCGCTGGTGATGGGGCCGATTGAAGCCGTCTTGTATTGGTGGATGGCCCCGGGTGCATTCAGGGCGATGAAATTCTTGACGGTGGATGAGCTGGTGAAGGTGATCCAGTCGGCTGTTGGCGCTGGCCCGGAGGCCGGCACGATCGTCCGGTACGCCTCGGCGATGGTCACCTCTGCGCCCATCTCGCGCAAGGCATTGGGAACTGTGTCGCGGGCCACCGCAGCACGGGGGATCAGCACACGCTTGCCCTTCATGTCATGGTCGCGCATGGCTTCGACAATGCTCTCGGCCACATACTCGCGCGGCATCACGTCAACCTTCAGATGCATTGCCTCAAGCGCCTTGCGCGTGGCCGGGCCCACGGTGCAGAGACGGGCGCGCAACTGGCGCAGATCATGGGGCGAGGCCTTGAGCCGGTTCGCAAATGCTTCCACGGCATTGGCGCTGGTAAAGATCAACCAGTCGAATGAGGGCAATTGAGCAAGGGCCGCATCGAGATCGGCCAAGCTGCTCGGCGGGGCAATCTCAATCGTGGGGTACTCGATCACCTGCGCGCCCAGTTGCATCAGGGCGAGCACCATGTCAGGCGCGGAATGCCGCGCGCGGGTAATGGCGATCCGGGTGCCGTGCAGCGGAAGGCGCTCAAGCCAGTTCAGCTTTGCTCCCAGTTGCGCTACCCCGCCCACGATGATCATGGCCGGGGACTGTATCTTGTGCGTACGCAGGGAATTGAGCGTACCTGTAATGGTCGTTTGTTCCGGACGCGTGGCCCAAGTCACCGCAGCGGTCGGTGTATTTCCCGGGCGACCGGCGGCAATGAGTGCATCGGCAAGCTCGGCGTAATGATAAGCACCCATAAAAATGGCCAGGGTGTCGACGCGTGCCACCTTGGTCCAATCCACCGATTCGGGGTGGTGGCCCGTGATGAACGCGACGCAACTGGAATAATCGCGATGCGTGAGCGGAATGCCGGCGTAGGCAGACGCCCCAACGGCCGAGGAAATTCCCGGGACGACTTCAAAGGGAATGCCAGCGGCTTCGAGCAGTTCACACTCTTCGCCGCCACGGCCAAAGATGTAAGGATCGCCACCCTTCAGCCGCACCACACGCTTGCCGGCGCGATACTGTTCCACCAGCAATTCGCCGATCTCATCCTGGGGCACGGTGTGATTGTCGCGGACTTTGCCGACGTAGATCTTCTCGGCCTTGTCGGCGATGCGCAAAGCATCGGGGCTTGAGAGGTGATCGTATAGCACGACATCAGCGGCCTCGAGCAATCGCCGGGCCTTGATGGTAAGCAGTTCCGGATCGCCCGGGCCACTGCCTACGAGGTAGACTTTCACCCCAACACCTCGCGCGCTCCTTGCGCTTTCAACCCCTCAGCCACGGTGCGGCCCAAGGCTTCGGGCTCGCCGCCGGTTGCGGAAAAGCGGATGATGCGCTCGCCATCAGTCGAGGCGACCACGCCTTCCAACTGCAACTCCGCCCCAACAAAGCGCGCATAGGCGCCCATCGGAATCTGGCATCCGCCACCAAACTCGCGCAGGCACGCCCGCTCTGCCGTGACAGCCGCAAGCGTTGGTGCATGCGTCAGAACGGCAGCGGTGCGATCTCCGGCCCGCGCTTCAATTGCCAGCGCCCCCTGGCCGACGGCCGGGCAGATTTGAGTTTCATTGAAGCGACCCGCAATGCGTTCAGCCCAGCCAAGACGACGCAGGCCAGCGCACGCCAGCACAATCGCCTGGTATTGGCCCTCATCAAGCTTGCGCAGGCGAGTATCGAGATTGCCACGGATCGATTGAATGTCGAGGTCGGGACGCAACGCTTTGAGCTGCGCCTGACGCCGCAGCGCGCTCGTACCAACGCGAGCGCCATGGGGCAGGGCATCGAGCGTCAACCCAACGATCGCGTCAAACGGGTCTTCGCGTTCGGGCACCGCCACCAGCTCAAGCCCTTCGGGCAACTCGGTCGGCATGTCCTTCAAGCTATGCACCGCGAGATCGATGCGGCCATCGAGCAATGCGTCTTCAAGCTCTTTGGTGAAAAGCCCCTTGGTCGAGGTCTGCGCGCCCAGCCGCGCCAGCGGCACATCGGTGATCTTGTCACCCGTGGTGTGGATGATCTCGATGCGAGATTCGACGCCATGATTCGCAAGCTGTGCTTGCACGTGGTTGGCCTGCCAGAGCGCGAGCATAGAGCCGCGCGAGCCGATGGTAATCATTCCTGGATCTCCAGGCGGAAGATCCGCCGGATGGTATCGATGGCGACTGACGGGTCGCCCTGCGCGCCTTGGCGGCGCAATTCCGCGATCGCTCCGTGCGCGATCTTGTTGATGATGCCGCGGGTGAGCGCCTCAAGCGCCTCTTCCTGAGCGGGGGTGAGCGGGCCAAGCTTGTTGCGATAGCGCTCGAGCTCAGAGGCGCGCACTTCCTCCAGCCGCCCATGCAGGCTGACGATCGCGGGCGATACTTCGCGCTCGCGCATCCTGCTCTCCACCCACTGGATCTCTTCTTCGATGATGCGGGCTGCCTTTTCGGCGGCTTCCGCGCGACCACGCAGATTTCGCTCGACCACCTTCTGCAGGTCATCGATGTCGTAAAGAAACACGTTATCGATTTCGTTCACCGCGGGCTCGACGTTACGTGGCACGGCGATGTCGACGATAAAGACGGGCTTGTTGCGACGTGCCTTCATCACCGCGCGCATATCGTCGCGATTCAGGATCGGTTCGCGAGCGCCTGTGGAGGTGATGACGATATCGACCGAAGGCAGCGTCTGCCGGAACTTGTCGAACTCCACAATGAAGCCGTCAAACAGCTTCGCCATCTCGACGGCGCGCTCATAGGTGCGGTTGGTGACGTAGATCTGCTTGGCTCCGACATTGCGCAGATGGCGCGCGGCAAGCTCGCTCATCTTGCCAGCGCCAATCAGCATCACTTTGCTGCCGGCGAGGTTTCCAAAGATCTCGCGCGCCAGCTCGACAGCGGCATAGCTGACGCTAACCGCGCTCTCGCCGATCTCTGTTTCCGAGCGAACCCGCTTGGCAACGTGGAAGGCGCGGGTCACCAGTTGGTCGAGCTGGCTGTTTACCGTGCCCATTTCCTTGGCGAGCGAGTAGGCGTCCTTGAGCTGCCCGAGGATCTGCGGCTCACCGACAACCATCGAGTCGAGGCTGGATGCAACGCGGAACAGATGCCGCACGGCATCGCGCCCTTCGAGCTTGTACAGGTAAGGATCAACTGCCGCCAGCGGCACGCTGCCCTGCTTGGCGAGAAATTGTTCGAGCGCGTCGTTCAGGTTGGCGGAATCTTCAAGGGTAAATGCCAGCTCGACGCGATTGCACGTGGACAGGATCAGCGTTTCGCGCACGCCGCTCTGGTGGTTGAGTTCCGTCAGTGCAGCCGGAATTGTAGGCGCCGGAAGCGCCAGTTTTTCGCGCACCTCAACGGGGGCGGTGCGGTGGCTGAGGCCACAGATAGCGATGCGGCTCATCGTTCGAGAGTCGTCCTTAATCCAACATGCGCCGCCCACGTCAGGGCGGAGAACGTTAGCAGACCCAGCGACATAAACGCGCTTTTGCGGCCGCGCCATCCCTGGCTGGTGCGCAGGAAGATCATGGTGAGGTAGAAAAACCAGGTGAACAACGCGAGTTGCACGTTGTTATTGCCCAGCCAGCGCGTACCGCTTTCGATATAAGCCCAGGTTGTGCCCGCCAGAACACCCAGCGTGGTGAAAACAAACCCGAGACCCATCGCGCGATTGATCATGCCGTCGAGGGTGCCGAGAGCGGGCAGCCTTGAGGCGCCTTCGATGTCCTTGCGCTTCAGTTTGCGCTCTTGCACCAGATAAAAGATGGATGCTCCAGCCGTGATAACGATGCTGGCAATTCCACACAGGATCAGCGTGACGTGCACGATGAGCCATGCGTCACGAACGCGAGGGTTGGTCCAGACGGCGAGCGGACCTTCTGTTGAGGCGATCCATGTCATCAGGCTCACCATTGGAAACAGGAGTATGCCCAATGAGGAAAAGCTGTATCGCCAGTAAACGAACAGACAGATGATGCCGAGCAGGAACGCGAACACGCTGATCGATTCGAAAAAGTTGTCCACGGGAAAGTGCCCAACTGAAACGCTGCGTTCCACGATGGACACGGCGTGCAGAACGGAGCCCACGGCAAAACTGCCCAGAATGGCAAAGCCTGGAGCGGCGGGTGGATCCGAATTGCGGTGCTTGAGAAACAGCCACAGGGTGCGAAACAGGCCAGCGGCATAAAAAACAGCCGCAATTCGCAACCAGAACAGGCTCATGTCTGGCATTAGTTCCAGTATAAGGTCGTCAATCTAAAGATTCGGCGTCGCGGGCCCGATTTGGAATTGAGGACTGAACAATTGCGTCTTAAGGTAGGCCCCGAGTGGCGGCTCGACAATGGCAGCGAAAGTGCAAGAGAAGAAAACGTGACGCTGCACCCACTCAACTACGGCCGCAGAATCCTGGGGCTGAGTATGGAACCGAAGAAGACGCGGATGACGCTTGACCCCAAGCGAACCGGCAAAGACGCCTCCTACCTCGAATACCGCCTGCGCCAGTTGATCGCCGGTCAGGACGACGCGATCAGCCAGATCGTGAACATGTTCCAGATGTACACGACCGGGCTCAGCTCGCCGGGACGTCCCATCGGTAGCTTTCTGTTCCTCGGGCCCACGGGTACGGGCAAAACGCGTCTGGTGGAAGCAGCGGCTGAATGCCTGCTTCGCCGCCCCAGCCCGATCATCAAGATCGATTGCGCTGAGTTCCAGCACAGCCATGAGATCGCAAAGCTGATCGGCAGCCCCCCCGGATATCTTGGCCATCGCGAAACGCACCCATTGTTGAGCCAGGAGATGCTGAATCAATACTGGACCGATGAGGTCAAGCTCAGCTTCGTGTTGTTTGACGAAATTGAGAAGGCGAGCGATGCATTGTGGAATCTTCTGCTTGGCATTCTGGACAAAGGCATCCTGACGCTGGGCGACAACCGCAAGGTGGACTTCTCGCGCGCCATGATTTTCATGACCAGCAACCTCGGGGCAGCGGAGATGAGCCAGATCGGTAATCCCAAAATGGGATTCGCGCGTTCCTTTTCGGGAGATTCGCTCAGTGGTGAGGAGGCGGAGCGGCGCCAATCCAAGCAGAACAAGACTGGTATTGAAGCGGCGCGCAAGAAGTTCACGCCCGAGTTCATGAATCGTCTCGACAAGATCGTTGTCTTCAAGGGGCTTTCTGACAAAGACCTCCGCCGCATTCTCGACATCGAACTTGCGATTTTCCAGCAACGTCTGCTGGCCGGCACCAACCCGCGCAAGTTCGTGTTTGCCGTCACAGACGAGGCTAAGAATTTCCTGCTCGAGCAGGGGGTCGACCCGCGCTACGGCGCCCGCCACCTCAAGCGCAGCATGGAGCGTCTGCTGGTGCAGCCGCTATCCAATCTGCTGGCCACCGACCAGGTGGACGATGGAGATCTGCTCCGTATCGACTTCGACGCGAGCGAGCGCGAATTGACCTTCACCAAGGAGGCCGAAGGCCTGCCGATCGGTACGATGTTCGAGATGATCGACACCAGTGTCCCGGTCCAGTTAGGTGCTCTGGCGGCTGCGGTGTCCAGTGAGCCGCCGAAGGCAAATCCGGCGGCATCCATGCAAAAGTTGAAGGGTAAGCTCTAGGCGGCGCACTCGGCGCGGCCCAACTGCAGGCTGAACTGTTCGTTGTCGCCCCAGTCCATATAGAGCTCAGGCGCTACTTCAATGGGCTTGGCAAGATCGGCCGTCAGGGCGCGGAAGGTCTCAACCTTGAAACGCAACACATATTCGCGGAACGTCTCATTGGCTTCGCGATTCGCAAGGTAGTGCTCGAGGATCCGTCGCACGGCCTCCGGGGCTGACTTCGCCGGAATGCTCTGGATCGTAAAGCCGTACTTGAGGTTGCCCTCACGGTCGCGGCCACCACCGAGCAACATCTGGTAGTAGGGCACTTCGCGGCCGTCGAATTTGCGCACATTGCCAAAGAAGCCAAACTCTCCCAGCCAGTGCTGGCCGCAGGAGTTCGGGCAACCGCTGGCCTTGATGTGCAGCTTGCGAATTTCCGGTTCCTTGTAGGTCGACACGAGCGTACGCAGCGCCTCGCCGAGATTCATTGTTTTGGTGATGCCAAGATTGCAGCTCCAGGCCCCCGGGCACGTGACAACGTCATCGATCTCATCCACACCGGCTTCCGCCAGCTTGGCCTGCTGCAGCAGGGCATAGACTTCACGCAAGCGCGACTGCTCCACAAATGCGACGGCGAGATTCTGGTCGATCGTAATGCGCACAATTCCGTCGCCCGCCGAACGGGCAATCTGGGCCACCGCGCGCATCTGCTGCGACGTCATGTTGCCCTGCGGCACCTTGATGTCCACCAGCACCACGCCCGGTTGGCGTTGCGGGCGCACATTGGTACGCAGCCAGTTCTCATAATCCGCTGGCAGATCCGGAATCACCGCAAGCAGCGGTTCACGACCCAGCGCCCGGCCCTTTGACGTATAGGCGCCAAAGCTCTCCGGCACCGCGAGGGGCGCTTCGATCCCACCATTGGCGAGGATGTCAGCATACTCGATCTCTACCTGTTCCTTGAACCAGTCCCAGCTGCGTTCGCGGACGATAAATTTCAAGCGCGCCTTGTGCTTGTTCTTGCGATTGCCATACTTGCCGAACACCCGGATCACTGCTTCGCAGCGATTCACCAGGCGTTCTTCGGGCAGGAATTCATCGAGCACTTGCGCTTCGCTCGGCAGCGGCCCAAGGCCGCCCGCCGCCACGACGCGGAAACCCCGCTTGCCGTCGACGATCTTCGCGTGGAAGCCGAGGTCATGAATGCCACCCGCCATGCAATCCGTTTTGCAGCCGCAGAAGCTCATCTTGAACTTGCGGGGCAGATTGTCGGTCAGTTCCTGATGCAGAAACGCCAGCGCCGCCTGTCGCACATACGGCGCGATGTCGAACGTCTCGTCCACGCCCAGCCCAGCCAGCGGGCAACCCGTGATGTTGCGCACCGTGTTGTAGCAGGCCTCACGCGTCGTCAGTCGCACTTCCGCGAGCTCACCCAGCAGATCCGGCACCACGGCCAGCGGGATGAAGTGGAACTGCATGTTCTGCCGCGTCGTCAGATGGCCCTTGCCCGCCGCATACTTGTCGGCAATATCGGCCATCTTTTCAAACTGCTCGGCTGTTGCCTGTCCGCCCGGCACCTTCGTGCGAATCATCTGCACACCAGCCTGGCGCTGGCCATATACCCCGCGACGCAGGCGGAACCCGCGAAATTCGTCGTCAGTGTATTTGCCGGCAATGAAATCGTTCACCTGGGAACGGAACAGTTGGATGTCTTCCTGAACAGTCTTGTCAAACTGGGCTTCAACAGCGCTCTGGGATTGGATCACGGACATTCTCTATCAAGATTACTACGATTCTCGCTGGTACGGGGTAGTATCAACAGATAATGAATTTGTAATTAAATTCCGCTACTCTGAAAAGACCGCTATCAGGCTTTCTCTGAGCGACCCATCCCTATGAAAAACACCTTACGACTTGCACTGTTCCTGGTGTGCTCGCTTTCCCTCATGTTCGGGCAAGCAGACGCCAACAAAGGTCAGATCGTTGGCACTGTTCTCGACCCCAACGCGGCCGTGATCGCAGGTGCCAGACTCAAGATTCAGAACGTCTCCACGGGCACCACCCGCGAACTCGTTACCGCCTCCAATGGCAGCTACCGCGCCGTCCTTCTCGATCCTGGTACGTACGATGTCTTCACCAATGCCCCCGGTTTCGCCGAAAACAAGGTGTCCGGTCTGGTTCTGAGCGTCGGTTCCACCGTCACCCTCGACATCAAGATGAGCGTGCAGGCTACCAGCACCACGGTTGACGTCGGTGAAACTCTTCTACAGGACGCCGTCCCGGTCGCCAGCGCCCTCGTGAACAGCACCGCCATTACCAACCTGCCGATCAACGGTCGTCGCTTTCAGGACTTCGTCCTCCTTACCCCCACTGCTGTGGTGGAAAGCGCATCCCGCAATCAGATTTCTTTCGCTGGCCAGCGCGGCATCAACTCGAACATCATGCTCGACGGTGCTGACTACAACCAGCCCTTCTTCGGCGGCATCCGCGGTGGCGAACGCTCGACGAGCATCATCACGGTTCCCCAGACCGCCATCGCCGAATTCCAGGTTCTCGCCACGGGCTACTCGGCTGAATACGGCCGCTCCACCGGCGGCGTGATGAACACCATCACCAAGTCCGGCACGAACGATCTCCACGGCGAAGGCTTCTACCAGATCCGCCATCGTTCGCTCAGCGAGTTCAACCCGGTTGTGAATCGTCGTCCGTCAGAAACGCTCCAGCAGTACGGTGGCGGCATCGGCGGCCCGATCAAGAAGAACAAGCTCTTCTGGTTCCTCGCTGCCGAAAGCCAGAATTCCAACACGCCACGCCAGGTAGTTATCCCCTCTCTCAATGGCATTGCAATCACTCCCCGCAATACGGAAGCCATCACGTTGCTCCGCGGCTTTGAAGGCCCCTTCAAGCAGACCAATCGCGCCACTGCCATGACGGCCAAGGGCGACTACGTCTTCAATGGCGGCCATCGTCTCACGCTGCGCTACAACTTCAGCGACTCCGTCGAACAGAATGCCGTTACTGTCGGCGCAGCCGTCGCCCCCATCACCAACAATTCGGTGCAGAACGAAGGTAACGAACTCGATCGCATTCACAACGGCTCGATGCAGTACACCCATATCTTCTCGCCGTCGATCGTCAACGATATCAAGTTCACCGGTTCTTACGAGATCCGTCCGCGTACGGCCAACTCGGATACCCCGGGTGTCAATCTTCAGAATGTGAGCGCCTTTGGTGCGCGCAACTTCCTTCCCACCACCCAGTGGGACAAGCGCTGGCAGATCACCGATTCGATGACGATCCTCCGCAGCAAGCACAGCATCAAGGTTGGTTTTGATTACAGCTTCCTGCCCACGGCCCAGTCCTTCGGTTTCAACCAGTACGGCAACTACGCCGTCAACGGCGTGGTGGCCAGCGTGCTCGACATCGCTGGTGGCAACGGTGCCAACGGCGGCAATCGTTTTGACAACGCCAACGTCACCTACAGCCGTCAGATCGGTAACCTGCTCGCCGACTTCTCGGCCAAGCAGATTGCCGCTTTCGTGCAGGACAGCTTCCGCGCCACGCGCAAGCTCACTCTCGACTTCGGCCTGCGTTGGGAAGGTCAGATCAACCCCGCCGTCGAAGCCAACAACACCACGGTGCTGCAACGCATCGAAGGTGTCCGCTTCCCGATCGGCAACATTGCCAGCCCCCGCAAGATCGACAACACCATGAAGCAGTTTGCTCCGCGCTTCGGCTTCGCCTGGACGCCGCTCACCGATCGCTTCCGCACGGTTCTCCGCGGCCATACGGGCGTCTTCTATGCCGCCACGCCGCTGATCACCTTCTCGGGTCCGACCAACAACTTCCGTCTGCCTGCCGGCGACGTGTCGCTCAACGTTGGTGGCGCCGGTGCCGTCAAGACGGTCTACCAGAGCTTCCTCGAAGCTGGTCTTGACCTCAACCGTCAGCCGCTCAACGCTCTTCAGGTGATCCCGCTCGATATCGTCCAGCGCGCCGCCGCGATCAGCGTGGGCGCCACGGCTCGTGACCCCTTCGTCGGTGCCGCTTTCACGACGGTTGCTCCGAACTTCAAGAACCCCCGCTCGGTGCAGATTGGCTTTGGCACCGAAACCGAATGGTTCAAGAACTTCACCGCTGGCGTGCAGTTCAACTACGTGAATACGGTTTATCTCAACCGCAACCGCGACTACAACATGCCTGCTCCGGTTATCCGTGCTGGCGATCAGAGCCTGCGTCCCGACTACGGCATCGTGGGTGGTGGCGTTCTGCGTCCCGTCCCCACGGTGGCCGCGCTCACGATTCGCGAATCTTCGGCTCGCTCCATGTACCGCGCTGTTACTTTCCAGGCGCAGTACCGCACCAAGAAGTTCCAGATCCAGAGCTTCTACACGATCGCGCAGAACTTCTCTGACGACGATAGCGAACGCAGCGCTGGTGGCTTTGACTACATGGACAGCTTCAACCTCAAGAGCGAATACTGGTACAGCTCGATGGACATCCGTCACAATCTGACGGCCAACGGCGTGTATTCGCTGCCCTGGGGCTTCGATCTCTCCGGTATCGTTCGCGCCCGCACCGGTCTGCCGCTGAATCCGCGCGCCGGCACTGACTTGAACCGTGACGGCAACAACAACGACCGTCCGTTCTTCGGTCCTGGCGATCCGTTCCCGCGCAACTACTTCCGCAATCGTGGCTACACGACGACGGATATGCGCATCCTCAAGAGCTTCCTGTTCAAGGAACGCTTCAAGGTGCAGTTCTCGGTGGAAGCCTTCAACCTCTTCAACGTGGATAACGTTGTCTTCGGTGGCACCACCTCGATCTACGGCAACGGCTTCTCGGCCAACGGCACCACTGCCGCTGTCGCCGCCGACTTCATGCGCTTGCGCAATGCTGACGGCAGCTACTTCACGCAGAACACCCAGTTGGGCAACCCGCGTCAGTTGCAGGGCGGTCTCCGCTTCTTCTTCTAAACGGGCAAGCAGTAGTTCACAAAAAGCGGGCGAGGCCACAGGTGGCTTCGCCCGCTTTTGCTTTACCCGAAAGGAAGAAAGGATGAGGTTATGAAGCCTCCGGGTTAGGGGTTGAACTGCGCCGGATAACGGATCACCGTAAAGTTGCGCAAGAACACTGAGTCGCCGCCACCGGTCAGCAAGCGCGCGCGGAAGCTGATCGTTTTGGCGGCCGTGGGCACCAGCGTCGTATTGGCCGAGAGCCCCGAAAACGCGCTGCCAGGCACCGTGCCGGCCGTGCCAAAGCTGTAGGTGGCCAACGAGATGCCCGTCGGGAAGAACCCGCCCGAACCCTTCACAAAGGCCAGCGTATCTGTCGCCGCAAAGTCGCGGTTGAACAGCGAGATGTTGTCAACGAAGATCTCGATGCGGAATCCGCTCGCCGTGCCACCATGCTCAAAGTTCAGTGAGATCTCGAGGCGATCGCCCGAGTCCAGCAACTCCGCCGGAATGCCGCACGTGCCGATCGAGGTCAGGTTGGTCGACGTCGTCGTGCCACCACCCACGCTACAGATGATCTGCGGCACGGTATGTACCTGGAAGGCTTCATACGTCTTGCGGGCGCGCTGCGACCGGTTGTACCAGAAGTCACCCGCCGAGAGCGTGCTTGGATCGACACCGTTGGAGAACCCTTCGTCGCGGAACCCCGCAACAGTGCCATCACTCTTGCCTACCACTCGCCGCGCTTCTACCGTACCTTCACTCCCAACCCGCGCCACAAAGCCGGTTCCCGTCGAAGGAACCCACCGCGTCAGATCAGTCGTGCTTTGCGTCAATTGCGCCTGCACTGTAAGGTTGGCTGCCGGTGAGCTCGTGCCAAGTCCAAGGCGCTTGGTTGTGTTGTCGAAGAAGAAGTTCGTTGTATCCTGCGCCAGCAGGCCCGAGGAATTCACGAATGGCACCGCGCCGGTGGAGAAGCCCGTGAACAAGCAAGTGTTCCACACTGCATCCTGGCCATTCGAGACCAGACAGCGATTCGCGGTTCCGAGCGGAAGCCGCTGCCATTTGGTGCTTGTCCCCTGGCCGACGATGAGGTCACCGCGTTGCACTGCTTCTTCAGTGGTGTCCGAGTGGGTCGCGCTCAGCAGGCTATGCGCCGCCGTGCCGAATTGTCCCGTGCGATAGCTTGCTCGCAGGATATCGCCTGTTTGTGGCTGTGCTCCGGTAAGGAAGGTCAACGTATTGTTGTTCAGGTTAAAGTCGATTGTTGGCGACAACCGGATCCCGTTGCGATACACCTCAAGGCTGCTCGCCGGGCTTGGCGTGCCCGTCAGGGTGAATACCGTATTCGACCCGTTGATAAGCCCCGTCGGCGTTTCATTATCCACAAAGCCGCCGGCCTCGCCATTGCCAATGATCACCGGTCCACCACCGCCATTACCGCCGCCGTTGTTGCCGCCTCCTCCGATTACCGGAGCAGACACAAACCCGCCAGGCAGAAGCACCGCGC
>CAZBTA010000033.1:0-31785 GCA_964494515.1 uncultured Bryobacter sp. | reverse complement strand
AAAAGTCACCCATCCACGTCGAGCCCCAACTCAACGCTCCAGATGGCCAGAACATCCGCGAGCTCTGGGCCGACTTTCTCACCGCCATCGAGTCAAAGCGCCTACCCGCCTGCGACATCGAGAAAGGCCAGCTCGCCACCGCCATGAGCATGCTCGCCATCGCCTCGCTCCGCCACGGCAAGATGCTCGAGTGGGATGGCAAACGCGAGCTCATCACCAATGAGCCCGCTGCCAACAAGCTGCTCGAGCGGCAATACCGCAAGGGCTACACTTACCCCAAAGCCTGATGCGGTACTGGCTTTCCCGTGGCTCAGGCCGCCCCATCCAGCAACAGCTCGCTGCTCAGATCCTGCTTGGCATTCTGAGCGGCGAGCTGCCTCGCGGCCAGCGCCTGCCCAGTCTGCGCCACATGGCGCGCTCACTCAAGATCCACGCCAACAGCGTCGCCCTCGTCTACCGTGATCTCACCAATCGCGGCTGGCTCACTACGCGCTCCGGCAGCGGCGTCTACGTTGCCACCCCGGCGGGCATGAGCTTGCAACGCTTTACCCAATCCATGCTCGACGCCGCTCATTCTCTCGGCTTCACCCGCGAAGATTTGCTCGGCGCCCTCGCCGCACCTCCCCCCACCGGTCCACCCATCGTGATCGATCCCGATCCGGAACTTGCTCGTATCATTGCCGCCGAGCTCTCCGAGCAGCAAGGCATTGCCTTCGATTCCACCGGCATCATACCCGCGCTCGCCGCCCTCACGGCCAACCGTCCCGTCTGGTGCAACCCCGGCCACCTTCCCGCCGTCCAGCGCGCGCTCGGCGGCATCATGCCGAACACCGTCACCCTTCGCACGATTCCCCAAATCATCTCCGGCATCCAGCCACCCGGCCAGTCCGCGCTGATTGCGCTCGTCTCTCGCTCGGAGACGATCTTGCACTGGGCCGCCATGCTCCTGCCCGCTCTTGGCATTCCCGCCCAGGCCACGCTGCTTCGCAATGCCACGCATCCCGATTGGGCGGCCGGCCTCGAACTCTGCACCATCATCGCCGCCGATTCCATCGCGGCCCAGGCCTTTCCACCTCACATTCGCCCCAGCATTCTGCGCATTGTGGCGGCTCAATAACCGTCACAAGCCAGCATCGCCAGCGCGCTTTGCGCCGCTACGCTCAATGCATGCAACGCATCGCCTGGCCCGACACCACCCGCGCCTTCAACGGCTACGAAGTTGAGATCAAGACCACCCGCGGCGAGCGCTTGCGCGGCGCCTGGCTCGCCACCACCATTGACACTTTCGAGCTCCAGTCCGGCAGCAGCACCACCAGCTACCCCCGCTCGATCATCGCCTCGCTTCAGATCCGCCGCCGTCGCGTGCGTGGTCGTTTCATCGGCACAACCGCCGGCTATCTCGGTGCCGCAAGCCTGGTCGGAGAACGCATGCAGGGGCGCCTCGCTTTCCTCGTGCTTGGCATCGGCACGCTCGGGTTCATCCTGGGCCGCGAGATCGATCGCACCCCTATCGAAGTCGTGCTCTACGATCCGCCGAAATAGCGAATACTCGCGATGCCGCTCGCCCCGGCTGCGATGCAACTGGCCTCATTCTCACGCGTCACCCCGCCCAGCGCGATCACCGGCATCCGCACACTCCGCGCCGCCCTCTCAAGCACACCCAGCCCCAGGGCCGGCCCATAGCCGGGCTTCGAGGTCACCTCAAAGATCGGGCTCAGGTACGCATAATCGGCGCCCTCCTGTTCAGCCCGCATCACCTCGTCCACCGTGTGGCACGATACCCCCACCACCTTCAAGCCAAACCGCTGCTTCAACACCACCGGCGCCACACGCCCGCCCGGCAGGTGCACGCCATCGGCCCCCGCCGCCAGACACACATCCACCCGGTCATTGATCACCAGCACCCCGCCGAACCTCTCCCGCAGTCGCCGCGCCCGCCGCAGCAACTCTCCCGCCTCCACGCTCTTGGCGCGCAACTGCAACACATCCGCCTCGGGCATCACCTCGATCAGCCCCTCGCTGATCGCATGCCTTCTCACACAATCCTCAACGTCGAGGTCGGCAGTCGCAACACCCACTCGCGATGATGCCGGTTCTCGGCAAACTCCTCGAGCGGCAACTCCACAATCAGCCCCCCGGCAAAATGCAGCAGCGCCGATCGCGGCGTCTCCGATGCGCCTTCGAGCGTCAACACCAGCGCGCCCTTCTCGGGCTTGCCCATTTGCGGCGACACCGCGATCTCATCCCGTCGCACGCACACCGTCACCCGATCCCCCAGCAGTCGCGCCGGATAGTAGGGCCCCTCAAGGTCAATGTCATTCCAGCGCAACTTGCTGCGGTTCGCGCCGGGGTCTAGCAGCTTGATCTCCGCCGGCAGCAGGTTGTACAACCCCAACAGATTCGCCACCGCCGCATTCGCCGGCTGATTCAGAATCTCCCGTGGCGCCCCGGCCTGCGCCAGCTTGCCCTCCACCAGCACCAGCATCTGATCTCCCAGCACAAACGCCTCTTCGAGATCATGCGTCACCAGCAACACCGGCACCTTGAAGTCTTCCTGCACTTGCGCCAGCACGGCATACAGCTCATGCTTCAACGTCGTATCAAGCCCCGTCGAAGGCTCATCGAGCAACAACACCTGCGGCTCGGCCACCAGCGCCCGCGCGATTGCACAACGCTGCCGCTGCCCGCCCGACACCTCATTCGGCTTGCGCCCCGCCAGATCCTTCAGCCGGAACGCCTCAAGCAACTGGTTCACCCGCCGGTGCCGCTCCAGCTTCGGCAGCGCGCTTGCCGCCAGCGCCAGATTGTCCCGCAGCGTCAGATGCGGAAACAACGCCTGCTTTTGAAACAGATACCCACACCCGCGCTCCTGCGGTGTCAAAAAGACCCCCGTCCCCACATCCACCACCAACTGGTCATTCAGGAGCACGCGCCCCTGATCTGGCCGCTCAAATCCCGCAATCAGATCGAGCGTCAACGACTTGCCCGACCCGCTCGGCCCATACAGCACCGTCGTTCCCGGCCCAGCCTGAAACTGCACATTCAGCTCAAAGCCAGTGCTCTCCTCGGTCTTCTCATACTTCTTTTGCAGGCGTACCGACAGCATCCCCATTACCCCTTCAACGTCCGCGGCGTTTGCATCCGGTTTGCCAACCACACCACTCCCAGGCCCAGCGCCGACACGATCAACACCAGCGTCCGCGCCACTGCCCCATTGCCCGATTCCACCGCGTCATAGATCGCCGTCGCCAGCGTCTGCGTCTTGCCCGGTATGTTACCCGCGATCATGATCGTCACCCCAAAGTCACCCAGGCTCCGCGCAAACGCGAGCACGGTCGACGCCATCACCGCGCGCTGGCACAGCGGCAGCACCACGCTCACAAAGATCCGCCATTCCGGCAGCCCCAGGCTTCGCCCCGCCTTGATGTAAATCGGGTCCACGCTATCAATGGCCGCGCGCAGATACTTCACCAGCAGCGGCGCCGAATGAAAGATCGCCGCCACCACCGCCGCCTTGGGCGTAAACACCAGCGGCCCACCCGTGATCGTTTCAAACAGTTGCCCCAGCCAGCTCTCGCGCCCCAGCACGATCAGCAAATAGTACCCCAGCACTGTCGGCGGCAACACGAGTGGCAGCGTGATGGCCGCATCCAGTACTTCTTTTCCACGAAACTCAAGAAAGCTCAGCGCCCACCCCGCCACCAGCGCGATGACGAGCGAAATCGCCGTGGCCACCAGCGCCACCTTGAGGCTGAGAATCAGCGGCGAGAAATCCACGCAGCTCTTACTGGGCCGGGCGCGGACGCGGCGTCGCGTCGCCCTCGGTCAACTTCAGCGCCCACTTGATCGCCTCGGTGTACATCTTGCGGATGTCCGGACGATTCAGCGCCTGGTCATGGTGGCCAAACGTCGAATAGAACACGCGGCCCTTGCCATACTCACGCACCCACGCCACGGCAAAATCGCCATCGGTACGCCTGATGTTCTTCGCGTTCATATCGAGCTTCTTCTCATCGAGCCGCGCCAGCACGCGTACCCGGTCCCGCGAGAAAGCCTTCGCCTGGTAGATCTCATCGTTGATCGTAAACGCCTTCGGGAAGTGCTGCGTGATCGGGTGCTCCCGGTCTTCCACAATCACCGGCGCGTCAAACGTGTTCCACGGATGGGCATCAAAATACCCGCCCACCATCTCGCCATACTCGGGCCAATCGTAATTCGTATCGATCGCCGTATGCCCGCCGATAAACCCCTTGCCGTCTTCCTTCACAAAGCTCAGCAGCGCCGCCTTCTGTTCATCATCAAGCGGCAGATTGCCCGTCGTGTAGAAGAACACCGCGTCAAAGTAATCAAGGTTTCGCTTGTTGCCGGTCAGCTTCTTCTTGGTCACAAATTCCGTGCTCGTCTGGATGTACGTATCCCACAAGCCCGTCTCTTTGCCCAGGTCATACACCATGTACATCGCCGTCGATGTCGCGTCATGATGGAAGCCGCGCGTCTCGCCGATCACCAGAATCTTCTTCTTTTTGATCTGCGGCTGCGCCATGCCGCAATTCGACATCAAACCAACCATAAGAAAGAGGGCGCTAAACCCGCGAAGGAGGAATTTCATGCGTGGACTCTCCGAATGGAGATCATAACGCAGATGAAATACTGGTAGTTTGACGAACCAATCAAATTCCGTCCGCATCGCCGTCGCCGGGGCCGGCGCCTTCGGTCGCAATCACATCCGCGTGCTCAAGGAGATCCCTCACGCCACGCTCACCGGCATCTACGATCTCAACCCCGATCACGCCGCCGCCGTCGCCGCCGAGTTCGGCATCACTGCCTTCCGTTCTCTCGACGAGCTCGCCGCCGCCAATCAGGCCTGCGTCGTCGCCGTGCCCACCATCGCTCACGAGAGCGTCGGCTGCCAGCTCATGGCCGCGGGCCTCGACGTCCTCATCGAGAAGCCCATCGCCCCCACGCTGGCCGCGGCCCAACAACTCGTCGACACCGCCGCCGCCCACTCGCGCATCCTCCAGTGTGGCCACCTCGAACGCTTCAACCCCGCCATCCTGGCCCTCGAAAAATCCGTCACCCTGCCCCTCTTCTTCGAGATCCACCGCCTCAGCGTCTTCACCCCGCGCAGCCTCGACGTCGACGTCGTCCTCGATCTCATGATCCACGACATCGAGATCCTCCTCGCCCTCACCGGCAAAGAACCCACCGGCATCCAGGCCGCCGGCATCCATATCCTCAGTGAGAAGGTCGACATCGCCAACGTCCGCATGGAATTCCCCGGTGGCGTCATCGCCAACCTCACGGCCAGCCGCGCCTCCACCGAGAAAGTCCGCAAGCTCCGCGTCTTCCAGCCCGGCGCCTACCTCAGCCTCGACTATGCCAAACAGGAACTCTTCATGATCGAGATCGGTCCCCAGCGCCAGGTGCGCATCCGCCCCCAACTCGTCGCGAAGAACGAGCCGCTCCGCCTCGAGCTCGAAGCTTTCCTCTCAAGCGTCGTCACCCGCGAGAAACCCAAAGTCGATGGTGAAACGTCATTAAGAGCATTGAGGGTTGCCCTCGACATAGTAGATAGAATCGAAGTACACGCCGACATCGTCTCGGCCACCTTGAAAAATGCCGGTTACCCTGCCTACTGATTCACCAGACCGGCCCATCGAAGATCTCAATTTGATTCGCGATTGGGACAGCGGGGATTTCCGTCCCAAAATTGGCACTGCCGCCACGCTCTCCATCGCCTTTCACATCCTCTTCTTCGGCTCATTGCTGCTCGCCCCGCGCAGCATCTTCGAGAGCAACCCGCAGCAACCCGTCGAGACGCCCCGCATCGAGCGCAAGGTCATCCCGCTCGTCGCCCCGCGCTTCGAGCTCACCCAGAAAGATCCCAACAAAGGCCCCATCAAGCAGGAGATCACCATCGACGATCTCAACGCGAGCCTCCAGCAAAAGCGCGCGCCCAAGACCTACGTCCCCCCGCCCACGCCCAGCCAGAAGCCCGACCCTGCCCCGCGCCCCGTCGAGGCCCCACCACAGATCCAGGCCCAGCCCCCCGACACGCGCGTTCTCGCCCAGCTCGGCCAGCAGCAGATCCCTCAGATTGAACAGCGCCCCGTCGAACAACCCAAGCGCAGCCCCTTTGAAAACGCGGGCCAGGCCGCCGGTGTCAAGAAGGGCGCCGAAGACGGCCGTATCCCCCAGATGCGCCAGCAGTCGATCGACGAGATGGCCCGCCAGTCCATGCCCGGCGCCACGGGCTCAAGCGGCCAGATCGTCACCGATTTCCCCAGCAACTCCAACCCTCTCAATCCGCAGCAGCAAATCGGCTCGAGCCTCGAGCTGCTCAGCGACCCGCAGGGCGTCGACTTCCGCCCCTACCTCAAGCGCATCCTCGCCATCGTCCGGCGCAACTGGTTCGCCGTCATCCCCGAGAGCGCGCGCTTCGGCCGCCGTGGCCGCACGCTCGTTCAGTTCTCGATCAGTCGTGATGGCCGCGTGCCCAAACTTGTCATCTCCGGCCCCTCCGGCACCGAGGCTTTAGACCGCGCCGCCGTCGCCGGCATCAGCGCCTCCAATCCCTTCCCACCGCTCCCACCCGAGTTCAAAGGAGACGTCATCCGCCTGCAGTTCGGCTTCTCCTACAACATGCCCCAATGACATCCCAACGCACACGCACGGCGTTGCTCGCCTACGCAGTTCTGGCGATGCTGGCTGCTGTCACCATCGACGAAAAGCGCATCCGCGCCGCCGTCTGGGTGCTCATGGGTGGCCTTGCGCTAAAGACTTTGGTTGCGGCCCAGCAGCTTCGCGCCCAGCATGCCGCCGAGGCTACTCAGCGTGGTGACGCCAACGAAGTAGACGGCCATGAACAGCAGGATCGATAGCGTCAACACCACCGGGTTCTTCACCATCTCCTTCACGCTCTGAATATCGGCCTCGGAGAAATTGCTGCCCTTCAGTGCCGCTTCCTGCATCTGCTGCAACTCACCCGATTCGAGCGCCGGCACGGCATTGATCGTAAACAACACCACAAACAGCGCGAAGATAAACACGCCGGTGATCCACCCCATCCTCGCCCCCGCCAGCACACTCAGCACGCTGCCCGTCCGCCGCTGGTAGAACCACACGCTCAACACCCCGGCAATCAGCATCGGCAGAATAATCCCCGCCACCGACAATCCCGCCAGCCCCGCCAACGGCACCAGCAACAGCATCGCAATCGACGCCACCAGCAACGCCACTCGCACGGCCGCGTTGTTGTTAAAGCTGATCTCCTGCAGGTTCTGGCTCAGCTCCACCGTGTCGAGCAATTGCTCCACCTCGGCCGGCATTCGCTGTTCGGTCTCTTCTTCAGGCTCGGGACGCGGCTCCTCGAACGTCGGCTTGCCACATCGGTGACAAAACCGGGCGCCCTCTACGAGTCGTGTTCCGCAGCTGCAAACTTCCGCCACAACTTCATCGTATCAATCCGGCGCGTCACGATATCCTAGCCCTTTAGCCTATGTCACAGCTCAATTTGCTCGTACTTGCCGATCCCACCGGCCGTTACCTCGAACTCCTGAAGACCCTCGGCCCCAATGTCACCTGGCAGGTCACCAAGGATATCGAACGCGCCGAAGAGCTCGCCCCCGCGGCCGACATCATCCTCACCGCCGTCGGAGCCAGCCCCGCCGTCGTCAAGGCCGCCATCGACAAGGCCACCAAGCTGCAATGGCTCCATTCCCTCTCCGCCGGTGTCGACCATCTCATGGCCACCCGCCTGCGCGAGTCCGACATCCCCGTCACCAACGCCAAGGGCGCCTACAGCCCCTCACTCGGCGAGTATTGCCTCGCCGCCATGCTCTTCTTCGCCAAACACCTCCGCCGCATGCTCGCCAGCCAGAAGGCCAACCACTGGGACGTCTTCAACGTCGACATGCTCGAGGGCCGCACGCTCGGCGTCCTCGGCTATGGCGACATCGGCAAGGCCGCCGCTCGCCGCGCCAAGGCCTTCGGCATGAAGATCATCGCCCTCCGCCGTCGCCCCGAGAAATCCTCCGGTGACGGCATCGCCGACGAGATCTGGGGCATGGAGCGCAAGCTCGATCTCATGGCCGCCAGCGATTACCTCCTCCTCGCCATGCCCAACACGCCCGACACCACCGGCATCGTCGGCGAGGCTGAACTTCGCGCCATGAAACCCGAAGGCGTCATCATCAATCTCGGTCGCGGCAACGCCATCGACGAGCGCGCCCTCATCAAAGCCCTCCAGGAGAACTGGATCCGCGGCGCCGCCCTCGATGTCTTCGAGAACGAACCCCTCCCTGAAGGCCACGTCTTCTACTCGATGGACAACCTTCTCATGAGCGCCCACACCGCCGATCACACCAGCACCTGGCTCGAGGATTCCACCCGCATCTTCCTCGCCAACTTCGATCGCTTCGTCAAGGGCCAGCCGCTCGAGAACCTCGTCGACAAGGAGGTCGGCTACTAATGTCCGCCATCACCGCCGCCGACGTCCGCGCCGCCGCCGTTCGCATCACCGGCTTCACCCACCGCACGCCCGTTCTCACCTCGCGCGGCCTCGATGACCTCACCGGCCTGCGCTGCCACCTCAAGTGCGAGAACTTCCAGCGCACCGGCAGCTTCAAGCTACGCGGCGCCACCAACTTCATCCAGCAGATCCCCGAGGCAGATCGCGCTCGCGGCGTCGTCGCCTATTCGAGTGGCAATCACGCCCAGGCCGTCGCCTACGCGAGCCGCGCCGCCGGCATCGAGGCCACCATCATCATGCCCTCCGATGCGCCCAAGACCAAGATCTTCAACACCCGCGACATGGGCGCCCACGTCATCACCTACGATCGCCGCAAGGAAGACCGCGAAGCCATCGGCCGTGAGATCGCCGCCTCAAAGGGCGCCACGCTCATCCCGCCTTACGATCACGCCTGGACCATCGCCGGCCAGGGCACGCTCGCCCTCGAGCTCATGGAAGAGGTCGATAACCTCGACGCCCTTCTCGTCTGCCTCGGTGGTGGCGGCATGCTCGCCGGCTGCGCGCTGATCGCCAAAGAGATCAACCCCGCCATCCGTGTCTTTGGCGTCGAGCCCGCTCTCGCCAACGATTACGAACTCAGCCTTCAGGCCGGCCATCCCGTCAAGGTCGATGGCAACGCCACCATTGCTGACGGCTTGCGTACTCCCATGCCTGGCGTGCTCAACTTCCCCATCATCCAGCGCCTGGTCGAAGGCGTCATCACCGTCACCGAAGACGAGATCCTCGCCGCCCTCACCTACACACTCACGCGCCTCAAGATCGTCGCCGAGCCTTCAGGCGTCGTCTGCATAGCCGCCGCCATGGCCGGCAAAGTGCCCACCGGCATCGAGCGCGTCGGCATCGTGGTTTCCGGTGGTAACGTCGATCTCGACGTGCTCGCTAAGCTTGCCTGAGCGCAAAACTCTCGCGCTCCAGTTCCTCACGGAACTTCGGATGCGCAATCGAGATCAGCAGTTCGGCGCGTTGCCGCAGGTTCTTGCCATGCAGGTTCACCGCGCCAAACTCGGTCACCACCCAGTGCACGTCCCCGCGTGAAGTCACCACGCCCGCCCCGGGTCGCAGGCGCGGCACAATGCGCGACACTGTCTCCTTCTTCGCCGTTGCCGGCACACACACAAACGGCATCCCGCCTTCACTGCGCGCCGCCCCACGGATAAAGTCCACCTGCCCGCCAATCCCCGAAAACGGCAACTCCCCGATCGAATCCGCGCACACCTGCCCCGTCAGATCAATCTCGATCGCCGCGTTCACCGCGCATACCTTCGGGTTGCGCGCAATCTGGAACGGGTCATTCGTATACCGCGTCTGACGAAACTCAAAGATCGGGTTCTCATCAATAAAGTCCAGCAGCCGCCGCGACCCCAGCACAAACCCCGCCACCACCTTGTGCGGATTGATCTTCTTCTGCGAGTTATCAATCACGCCCTTCTCAAGCAGCGAGATAATCCCGTCTGAAAACATCTCGCTATGCACCCCGAGATGTTTGTGATTCCCCAGCAGCTCAAGCAGCGCATCCGGGATCGCGCCAATCCCCATCTGCATCGTCGCCCCGTCCGGGATCAGCGCCGCCACATGCTCGGCGATCAGCTTGTGCTCGGGCAGCCCCTCACGCTTGTCCAGCTCCGCCAGCGCGAAGTCGCCTTCGACAATCGCATCGAGCTCGCTCACATGCAGAAACGTATGCCCGTGCGTGCGGGGCATCCGCGGGTTCGTCACCGCGATCACATGCTTGGCCACCTTCGCCGCCGTCAGCGATACATCAATGCTTGGCCCCAGGCTCACAAACCCGTTGCGATCCGGCACCGTCGTCTGCAACAGCGCTACATCGAGTGGCAACGTACCGTTCGTAAATAGCTCTTCGATCTCACCGAGAAAGATCGGCATGTAATCCGCGCGCCGCTGCTGCACGGCCTCGCGCACATTCGCCCCAATGAACAACGCATTGTGCCGAAAGCTCTCGCGATACTCCGGGCGCGTATACGTCCCGCTGCCCATCATCGCCATATGCACCACTTCCACATCGCGCAGCTCGCCGGCCCGCCCAATCATCGCCTCAAGCAACGGCTCAGGCTCGGCACAACCCTGATGCACATACACACGATCGCCACTCTTGATGGCGCGAACGGCTTCCGCCGCGGTCAAACCCATACTTACAGTATCGAATCGATGTGTTCCAGCGTCATGACATATTCGATGGTCCGCTGCCCCAGCGCCGGCAGCCACACCGCCGTCGGCGCAAGCCACATCATCCCGCGCGTCGCCCGCCGGTAGCGCACCTCCGCAAACGGCGACGCCCCAAACTCAATTCCCCACGTCACCGTCCTTCCATTCCACGGCGCATACTCGCGCTCGCAACACTCTTCCCACACCCCCAGCCACGGAAAATCCTGCAGGTTCCACTCATAACCAATCCTCAAGCCCAGCCGCGCATTCGTCACCTTCACTTCCCCCTTGCCCAGCAGATGCGTGTGATAGTCGCCATGCACGGCCGCCGCCGGATACCGCCGGTCGCTCCATTCAAACTCCACCTCCCCTTCCCGCGCACTACGCATCACCAGCGCGTCCACCTCCGTCACCCCGCGCTCCACAAACGGCGGCCCCAGCGTCACATGCTCCTGCCACGCAATATGCCGGTCAAACGGCAACAGGTTCTCCACCGTCTCCCGGAACCGCACCCGGTTGCCCTCAAGCTCCATCTCCCGCGCCACCTTCAATTGCGACAACGGCAGCGTCGCCCGCAGTTGCTCGTCATAGCGCACGATCGACGCCTCGCCATGCACGGTATACCCGGCCCGCTCTTCATCGTCAGACGGCGGCCCAAACAAATCCACACACCAGTTATGCCCCGCAATGCCCGCCAGCAGTTTCGCCTCCGGCCCCGTGCCATATTCCGGATGCGTATCCGCCCCATACGTCGACGGCTCAATCGTCTCCCACGGCGGCGTCCACAACGGGTTCACGCCCGTCTTCTTGTCAAAGATCTCGGCCACATGCCCGCCTTCTTCAAGCACGGTCACCCGCAACAACTCGTTCTCCCACTGGTAGGCCCGCCGGCCTCGATACGCAACTCGCTTCATTGTCGCTAGCATAGCGATATGGCGCTCTGGCTTGGCTTGTTTATGCTTCTCGCGGCAACTCCCTTCTGGGAATCCGCCCCACCCAAGGATTGGACCGAAGAACAGATCATAGGCTTCTTTGGCAATTCCCCCTGGTGCCAACCCGCCGAAGCCTCCCAGGGCCCCGGCGTCTCCACCTTCCTCGCCACCGCCAAGCCCGTTCAGGAAGCCGAACGCGAGCTCCGCCGCCGTCGTCTCAAAAAACTCCCCACCGGCGATTTCCCGCAGGACCCCGCCTGGGACGAATACCAGGAATTCCTCTCCCGCGATGCCGCCAAGTACATCGTCCTCGCCGTCATGATCCCCGCCTCGGCCACTCAGGACGCCTCCGAGATGGCCCTCATGGAGAATTCCAGCGTCCTCAAGCTCGGCAAGCAAAAGATCAAGATGAGCGGCTACTTCCCCCCTTCACCCACTGATCCCTACACCCGCCTCATCTTCCCCCGCGCGGGCGCCGACTCGGCCAAAGAACTCCTCTTCGAACTCTTCATCCCCGGCACGGGCACGCCCTACCGCAGCGTCTACTACCCCCGCAAGAATCTCACCTACCGCGGAAATTTCGAGATGTAATCACACAGCCGCTCCATTGCCGGCTCGAGCACCGTGCGGTCCGCGGCATAGCAAATACGGATCGATCCTTCGCCCCCGGGCCCAAACGCCACCCCGGGCGCGATCCCCACCTTCGTCTCAAGCAGACATTCCTTGGCGAACGCAAACGAATCCCGCAATCCCTCAATCGCCGGAAACAGATAGAACGCCCCCTCCGGCTCCGGAATCCTCACCCCCGCCACCTGCTGCAACTGGCTCACGCAGTAATCCCGGTTCGCCCTTAGTTGTTCCTTCTGCTCGCGCACAAACGCTTCGCCCTCGCGCAGCGCCGCCTCGCCGGCCCGCTGCGTAAACCCCGCCGGACACGACACCAGAAACTCGTTCAACTCCGTCGCCCGCTTCACCAGATCCTTACGCCCCGCCACCCAGCCCAGCCGCCACCCCGTCATGCAGTAGCTCTTTGAAAAGCTCTGCACCACAAACACCGCATCATCCTTGTCCACCAGCCGCAGAATCGACGGCGCATAATCCGTGCGGTAGTCGAGCCGCTCGTACACCTCATCGGCCAGCAGCCACAGCTTGTGCCGCCGCGCAAATTCAAGCAATTGCCGCTGTTCGTCCTCTGTCGCCACCCACCCCAGCGGATTCGACGGCGATGTGTACAGCAACAGCTTCGTCCGCGGCGTCACCGCGCGTTCCATCGCTTCAAAATCGATCGTAAAGCGGTTACCCTCAAGCGGCTGCGCGATCTCGATCGCCGTGCCCCCGATCAGCCGCACAATCTGCGCGCCATTCGGCCAGGCCGGCGTCAGCACAATCGCCTCATCCCCGGGGTCCACCACACAGCGGATCGTCGCGTTCAACGCCTGCACGCCGCTCGCCGTGATCAGGATCTCGCTCCGCGCATCAAGGCTCACGCCATGCTTCGTCGCGTAGTATTGCGCCAGCTCTTCACGCAGCGACAGCAGGCCCGCGTTCGACGTGTAGTAGGTATACCCGCCTTCCACCGCCTCTTCAAGCGCCTTCTTGATAAACGTCGGCGTCTGCAGGTTCGACTCGCCAAAGTACAGCGGATACACGCCTTGCATCGTCATCGCGATCTCGGCGATCGCTCGCACGCGCGAGTACGCCACGGCTCCGGCAATGGGGGCAATCTGCGGCATCGCGCGCCCTAGCAGCGGATCTTCGTCGTCATCAGCTCATCGATATTGATGAGGTGCGTCGGATAGTTGCCCGTGTAGCACGCGTAGCAGTATTCCTGCTTGGTGTCCTCCACGGCTTCGCTCAGTGCCGAGAGTGGCAGATAGCCCACGCTATCGGCCTCGGTAAAGCGCCGAATGCCTTCGAGGTTATTGTTCGCCGCAATCAGCTCGCCCTTGGTCGGCGTATCGACGCCATAGAAGCACGGCGAGATCGTCGGCGGGCACGAGATGCGCAGATGCACTTCCTTGGCCCCCGCGCTACGCACCATGCGCACAATCTTGCGCGACGTCGTCCCGCGCACCAGCGAGTCATCCACCAGCACCACCCGCTTGCCCTCAAGCAGATGCCTTACCGGGTTCAGCTTCAGCTTCACGCCAAAGTCGCGAATCGTCTGCGACGGCTCGATAAACGTCCGGCCCACGTAGTGGTTGCGGATCAGCGCCTGCCGGTACGGCAAGCCCGATTCCGACGCATAACCCAGCGCCGCCGCCACACCGCTATCCGGCACCGGCACCACAATGTCGGCGTCCGCCGGGCACGTCTGCGCGAGCAGCCGCCCCATGCGCTCGCGCGACTGCGCGATCGACTTGCCAAACACCAGCGAATCCGGCCGCGCAAAATACACATGCTCAAACACGCAGTGCGCCTTCTCGGCCACCGGCGCATAACGCTCACGCGTCATTCCTTCCGGCCCTACGATCACCATCTCACCCGGCTCCACATCGCTGATGTAGACCGCGTTGATCAGGTCAAACGCACACGTCTCGCTCGCAAACACATAAGCGATGCGGCCACCGCTCAGCTCCAGTTGGCCAAGCGCCAGCGGACGGAATCCATGCGGGTCCCGCGCCACAATCAGCCGGTTCTCCGCCAGAAACACCAGCGAGAACGCCCCGTCCAGTTGCAGCAGCGCATCACGCAGCGCCCCGGCCATCGTCGTCTCTCGCGAGCGCGCCACCAGATGCAGAATCACCTCGGTGTCGCTCGTCGCCTGAAAGATCGACCCATCCTGCTCGAGCTCATTGCGCAGGTTCATCGCGTTCGTGATGTTGCCGTTATGCGCCACCGCGATCGGCCCCTTGTTGCAGCGCACGCTAAAGGGCTGCGCATTCAACACCACCGTGTCCCCAGCCGTCGAGTACCGCGTATGTCCGATCGCCGCCTCGCCCTTCAGCTCGGTCAGCACCGCCGTCGTAAATACGTCCGCCACATGGCCCATGGCCTTGTGGCAGTGGATCTCATCCTCATGCAGCGAGGCAATGCCGGCGCTCTCCTGCCCGCGATGCTGCAAAGCATGCAGGCCGAGATTGGCTACCTTCGCCGCTTCCGGATGCCCGTAAATCGCGAATACGCCACACTCGTCGTGGAACTTGTCAAACATGCAGTGCTTCCTCCAGTGCCCGATCCCAGGTGTGATACAGCTTATCGACCGCCACGCGAATCACTTCACTGCCATTCAGCGTGATCTTGAATTCGCCTTCCACCGTCTTGCCGATCCTCAGTGCGGGCACGCCATGCTTTTGCGCAACGGCCAACACCTCCTCCAGCTTCGATGTGGCAACCAGCACACGCGATGCACCTTCATGGAACAACGCAAATTCCGACCGCAATTCCGTCTCAAGCTTTACATCCACACCCACGCCGCTAAAGGTGCCTTCCGCCAGCGTCACCGCCAGGCCACCATCGCCCAGGTCGTGCGCCGCATCGGCCAGGCCCGCCCGCGCGATTTCGCGCGCCGCTGCCTGCACCTTCTTTTCAAACTCCATATCGAGCTGGGGCGGCAAGCCCCACAGGTCATCAAGCACCCACTTGGCATACTGCGTGCCGCCAAACCGCGTCAGTTCCGTCTCGCCCAGCCCGCCCAGCAACACCAGCTCAAGCCCTGCCTGCGGAAACACACTCGGCACCGGCTTCATCGTCGGCAGCAAGCCCACAATGCCCACCACCGGCGTCGGGAAAATGCTCTCGCCCAACGTCTCGTTGTAAAGGCTCACGTTACCGCCCGTGATCGGCGTCTCAAAGAACCGGCATGCCTCGCCCAGCCCTTCAATGCCTTCCACCAGCTGCGCCATGATCTCCGGCCGCTCCGGGTTGCCAAAGTTCAGATTGTTCGTCGCCGACACGGGCTCTGCGCCCACCACCGACAGGTTGCGGCAGCATTCGGCCACAATCAGCTTCGCGCCTTCCCGCGGGTCGAGATAGCAGTAGCGCCCATTGCCATCGAGCGACATCGCCACCGACGTCCCCGTCTCCTTGATCCGCACAATCGCCGCGTCCCCACCGGGGCCCGCCAGCGTGTTCGTGCGCACCATGTAGTCGTACTGTTCCCAGATCCAGCGCTTCGAGCACAGATCATGCGATCCGAGCAGTCGCAGCAGATCGCCCTCAAGGCTCGCCGAGCGAAACTCGGGGCCTTCCATCGGCGCCTTGCGATACGGCTTCGTGTAAGGCCGGTTGTACAGCGGCGCTTCGTCCGCGAGATCACGGTTGCGGATCTCCGCCACCACCACGCCGTTCTCACGCACGCGCAACATGCCGTCCTCGGTCACCGTGCCGATCACCGCGCTCTCGAGTCCCCACTTGTTGAAGACATCGATGATCTCCTGCTCACGGCCCTTCTCGGCCACCAGCAGCATGCGCTCCTGCGATTCCGACAGCATGATTTCATACGGCGTCATGCCCGTCTCGCGCTGCGGCACATGCTTCAGATCAAAGTCGATGCCCGTGCCGGCCCGCGAACCCATTTCACTGGTTGAACACGTCAGCCCCGCCGCGCCCATGTCCTGAATGCCAACAATCGCGCCCGTCTTCATCGCCTCAAGGCAAGCCTCAAGCAACAGCTTCTCCATGAACGGATCGCCCACCTGCACGGTCGGCCGCTGCTGCTTCGATGCCTCGGTAAACACATCCGACGCCATCGACGCGCCATGAATGCCGTCACGTCCCGTCCGCGCCCCGACATAGATCACCGGGTTGCCCACGCCGGTCGCCTTGCCGTAGAAAATCTCATCGTGCTTGAACACGCCCATGGCAAACACGTTCACCAGCGGGTTGCCGTCATACGTGCTTTCAAACACCGTTTCCCCGCCCACCGTCGGCACGCCAAAGCAGTTGCCGTAGTGCGAGATGCCCTGCACCACGCCATCGAGAATGCGACGATTCCGCGCGCCATTCTCCTTGCTGTCGAGCCGCCCAAACCGGATCGCATCCATCACCGCGATCGGCCGCGCGCCCATCGTAAAGATGTCGCGCAAGATGCCGCCCACGCCCGTCGCCGCGCCCTGAAAGGGCTCGATAAAGCTCGGGTGGTTGTGCGATTCAATTTTGAAGGCGATCGCGTAGCCTTCGCCGATGTCGATGATGCCCGCGTTCTCCCCCGGGCCCTGTAACACCCGCTTGCTCTCCGTCGGCAACTTCTTCAGATGCACCTTCGAGCTCTTGTAGCTGCAGTGCTCACTCCACATCACCGAGAAAATCCCCAGCTCGGTCAGGTTCGGGTCACGCCCCAGCAACTGCTGGATCTTCTCATACTCCCCCCGCGTCAGCTTGTGCTTCTTAAGCAGGGCGTCGAGTTGGTTCGGGTTGTTGTCGCTCATCAGGGTAGTTACTTGGCAGTCTCGGCCAGCGCCGTCAAAATCGAATGGAAAATCCCCAGCCCGTCCGTGCCGGGCATCAGCGGGTCGCTCACCCGCTCCGGATGCGGCATCATCCCCATCACATTGCGCCCCTTTGACAGAATGCCCGCAATGTCCCGCATCGCCCCGTTCGGGTTATCCGTGTAGCGAAACACCACCCGGTCCTCCGCTTCAAGCTCATCGAGCGTCCGCTCATCGGCCGTGTAGCAGCCTTCCCCGTGCGCGATCGGCACCTGGATCACTTGCCCCTTGGTGAGCGCGTTGGTGAACGGCGAATTCGCCGTCACCGTCTCAAGCCCAACCGTCTTGCAGATATACCGCAACCCCTTGTTGCGAATCAGCGCCCCCGGCAGAATGTGCGCCTCCGTCAGGATCTGAAAGCCGTTGCAGAATCCGGCCACCAGCCCGCCCTCATCGGCAAACTTCTTGACGGCCTTCATCACCGGCGAAAAGCGCGCAATCGCGCCACACCGCAGGTGGTCTCCGTAAGAAAATCCGCCGGGCAAAATCACGGCATCAAAGCCGCCGAGCTTCTCGCTGTCATGCCAGACAAAATCAGCTTGCTGCCCGAGATTGCGGGTCACTGCGTAGAACGCGTCGTGATCGCAATTCGAGCCAGGAAACACTACGACTCCGAATTTCATGTGGGGAAATTTGAGTGTAACAGAAAGGGCCGCTTTTCGAGCGGCCCGGCTGTGGCAATCTTGGGGGGTTGGCTATGTGGTGGGCGCGGCCTTCTTACGGGCGGCGCGCTTCTTCTCGGCGGGTGGTTGACGATCCGACTTCTTCAGATTCGGCTGAACGATCGACAACACGAACTTCTTTTCGCCATGTTCGTCAAATTTGATACGGATGGAATCTTCGGTACATTCCAGCACCGACCCAAGTCCAAACTTGGGATGCTCCACCTGGGCACCGGTGGCGAAAGCGGGTTTTGCAGCCATTTCAAGGAGCTCCTCTGAGGGATAAACTTACCTTATTCTACCAAAAGAGCGGAATATGTCCAATAGGCTCAATCCTCTGCAGCGAATCCGTGAGTTTTCCCTTTCATTTCCCCACTCCACCGAAGTGATCCAGTTCGGTCATCCCTTCTTCAAATGGCGCTCCAAGCCCTTCGCCATTTTCTCTGCAGACACCGGCCAGCAGCTCTCTATCAAGGTCGAAAAGCAATCCCAGCAGGTCTTTCTCGAAGACCCGCGCTTCTCCTTCACCAGCTACATCGGCCGCCACGGCTGGGTCACCCTCACCCTCTCCCACCCCATCGACTGGGAAGAGGTCGAAGAGCTCATCCGTGGCAGCTACCTCCTCGTCAGCCAGCCTCCACCAAAGGCGAAGAAGAAGCAAAAATAGCCCTTGACTTCGCCATCCATTCGCCCTATCCTCAACTCATAGCGAAGAGGTGGCGAACATGACTCTCCCACAACCTGGTCCTCTCCATTGCGGTCCCTCCGGCTGGGCTCATGCCCAGTGGCAGAACATCTTTTATCCGTCCACGCGGTCCAAGGATTTTCACCAGCTCGAGTTCGTCTCGCGCTACTTCAATACCGTCGAGCTCACCAGCAGCTTCTTTGCTCCGCTCAAGCCGGAGCTCAGCCAGCTCTGGGCCCGTCAGGTCCGCCGGAACGCTGAGTTCCAATTCTCTGTGCGGGCCTGGCGCCGGCTCACCTACGAGCCCCAGCTTGAAGCCCGCGACGTCGCCGCGTTTCGTGAGGGCATCCGCCCGCTCGAAGAGTCCGGCAAGCTTGGTGCCGTGCTGCTCCAGTTCCCCACCGGCTTCCGTTTCACCGCCGACAATCGCGCGCGTTTCATCCACTTGCGTCGCGAGCTCAAAGGCCTCCCCCTGGTGGCCGAGTTCCGCCACGCCAGTTGGATGGAGGAAGACGCCCTCGCCATGTTGATCGACTATCACGTCGGCTTCTGCAACATCGATCAGCCCGACCACTCGCGCGCCATGCCGCCAACGGCGTTCATGACCAGCCCCATCTCCTACGTCCGCCTCTGCGGCCGTACCCACTCGGGCGCCTACCAGTACTCGAGCACCGAGCTCGAAGAATGGACGCACCGCATCCGTAAGGTCTCCCGCTATGCCCGCCGCAGCTTTGTCGTCTTCGCCAACGATGCCGGCGCCCGCAGCCTCGTCAACACGTTCCAGATGAAGAAGCTCCTCGGCATGGCCGATGTCCGCGCCCCGCGCGAGCTCGTCCGCCGCTTCGCTCAGGATCTCCAGGTGATCAGCCCCGATCAGCCGCTCCAGAAGAGCCTGTTCGATACGCTTGCCGCCTAGCGGATCCCCCGCGCTTCAAGCTCATCGAGCAGTTGACGCACCGCCGGGTTCACCGTCGTCTCACTCTCAACCACCACCACCCATTCGATATCCTCGCGGAATTCCTTCGTCGTAATCTTCCATTCCGCGGGGATCGGGGGCGAGGTCCCCAGCAGGTCCTCCACCGTCGGCCGCAACCACCGCCGCACAAGATACCGCGCCATCTCAAGCTCCGGCTTCACGCCGCGCACGAGAAAATGGTCTTCACCACAAACGATCAGTCCAAGGGGATTCACAGGCAAGAGGAGGGGAGGTTGGTAGCGCCAAGGGGAATCGAACCCCTGTTTAAGCCGTGAGAGGGCTCCGTCCTAACCGCTAGACGATGGCGCCACGCCTGCTCAAAGTGTAGCAAATCGCGCCGCGCTACTCCGGCACAAAATCTAGCGGCGCCGTCCGCGGGCTCACGCTCACCGCACAATCCTCGTTCACATCCCACCACACACTCTGCGGCCGCGACGTCAGCTCCACATCCCTCACCGCCTCCCGCCCCTCATACAACGTCACATGCATCCGCAGCCGCTCAAACCGCTGGATCCGCCCCACATACTTCGTCTCCCCATAGCTCACCTCAATCAGGTGCACCGGCGAGTAATACCGCCGCAGCCACGCCCCCAGCCCATCCAGCCCCGGAAACATCACCCGCTCCGTCACGTTCGCCATGTCCAGCTTGTCGCGCACTTCCCACTTCAGCACCGCCGGCACAATGATCTTGCGAAACATCCCCGGCTGCTCGGTCTCATGCTCGGCCAGCCATTCCTCCAGTTGCCGCACCGGGTCCGACACCATCGAGAACAACGCCGCCTGATTCACAATCCGGTCATCGAGCGACGGCGGCTCAAAGAAGATCACACACTCGTTGCCTTCGCGCTTCACCCGCTCGTCAAATTCCCCCAACGTCCGCGCATATCCATCCAGCATCTCCGCCGTAAAGAACACCGCGTCATCCTTGCGCAGTATCGCCTTCAGGCTCGCCGGCAAGAACTTCCTCACCTTGATGAAGTCAATGCACCAGATCACCCCATCCGTCGCCAGCAGGTCCGCCTTCGTCGTCACAAAGTGACACGCCACATACGGCGAGAACGTCCAGTCCAGCAGCCGCGTCGGCAACCCATGATGCTGCCCCATCGCGAGCCAGTTCCACCAGCTGTCCTTCAGCGTCACTTCCATCCGCGACCCATACTTGCGAAAGTTCCGCAGCAGGTCGTCTTCCACCAGGCCGTAATTGCCACCCAACCGGTTCAACGACGTCCGCCGGTCATAGCGCCAATCCGGCAACCCCCGAAACACCACCGGCGAGCGAAACCTCCCATGCGGCTGATACCAGCTCCCCTCATACAAGCACTCGTTTAACTGCTCCCAGCTCTCAACGCGCACCTCACTCATGCCATCTATACTAGCCCCATGAAGTTACTCGCGTATGTCATCGCACTCGCCTCGGCCATGGCCGCCCAGCAGCCCGGCTGGTTCAGCGATCGCGAGTATCAAAACGTCCACGTCACCTTCGAATACCGCCTCGCCCAATGGGCCGAAGCCTCCTTCGTCCTCCGCACGCCCCAAATCGGCCGCCCCGTCCAGCAGGGTGTAGCGGTCTTCCTTGCTCACGATTTCCACGCCAAACCGGGCCTCTACACCACCGGCGCCGTCGCCGGCCTCAAGGCCCCGCACAAGCTCCTCCCGCCCACCTTCAACGTCTGGCACACCGTCGATCTCACGCTCAAAGGCAACGAGCTCACTTTGAAGCACGACGGCGAGCTCCTCCAGCAAGCCACCCTCCCCATTCAGAAAACAGGCAAAGGCTACCTCCACTTCGCCGACCTCCAGCACAAGTACGAGGTCCGCAACTTCAAAGCCACCGATCTCGGCGACACCGCCACCTTCATCGACAAATGGCAACCCTGGCGCCTCCGCGACGCGGGCAGCTGGCAAACGGGCCCCAACTCCGCCACCGGCTCCAACGGCCACGGCATCAACTACGCCTCGCCCCTGCTCAAGGACTTCCTCTTCTCTGCTGAAGTGAAGGCCACCGCCAACGCCAACGGCGGCATCTTCTTCCGCGGCAATGCCGACAAGGGCTCCCTGCGCGGCTTCGAGATCCAGGTCTACTCACCCTTGGACTCGGTCTACCCCACCGGCTCCATCTACGGCCTTGAGCGCAGCTCTATCGCCGCCCCCACCGCCGATCGCTGGTTCTACCTCCAGGTCCTGGCCACTGGCACCGAGTGCCGCGTTTGGGTCGACGGCGTCGAAGTCGCCCACACCACCAACCTCCCCCCCAGCCTGCTCACCGGCCAAATCGGCCTCCAGATCCACATGGAGAACTCCGAGGTCACCTACCGGGCCCTCCGCGCCCTCAAGCTTTAGCCACCGGCCAATCCACACTCTCCACCCGCGCCTCCCGCATAATCTGCGTCAACTCGCGCACCACCTCCGGCCGCGCCGCCGCCAGATCCTTCACCTCGGCCACATCCGTCGCCAGGTCATACAGCTTCACCGCCCCCGTCTTCTCGCGGATACACTTCCAATCCCCCTTCCTTACCGCCTGCGCAAACCCACCCTCATGAAACTCCCAGTAGTAATACGGCTGCGTCTTCGTCGACCGCCCCCGCCACACCTCCATCACATCCATCCCGTCGATCCCCTTCGGCGGCGCCACTCCCGCCACCCCCGCCAGCGTCGGCATCACATCCCAGAAAGCCCACGTCGTCCCGTTCACCCGCCCCGCCGGAATCTGATCCGCCCACACCGCAATCGCCGGCACGCGAATCCCCCCATCCGTCAACGACCTCTTGATCCCCGTATACGGCCCATTCGAATCAAAGAAGTCCGCCTTGTGCCCCCCCTCCTGGTGCGCCCCGTTATCGCTCGTAAACACGATCAACGTGTTCTCGTACAGCTTCTTCTCCTTCAGCTTGTCCACAATCTGCCCCACCTGCCGGTCCAGCCGGCTCACCATCGCCGCAAAGTTCTTCTCCACCTGCGGCCAGCTCTTCGCCCCATACGGCGCATCCTCGGGCACCTCTTGCCCGTTCCCCGTATCCCGCCCCATCTCGTTATTCGTATGCGGAATCACGCTCGTGTAATACATAAAGAACGGCTGCCCCGCCTGCTGTTTGTCTAACCACCCCATCGCCCGCTCATGGATCACATCCGGCGCATAATCCCGCCGCCGCGTTCCCGTGTTCCCCACCAGCTCAACCAATTCGTCATTGTGATGTAACACTTGCGGGAAATACATATGAGCCTGGGTCTGCGACAGAAACCCAAACCATTCATCCCACCCCTTCTTCGTCGGATACCCCGGCTTGCCCATCCGCCCCAATCCCCACTTCCCAAACATCCCCGTGCGATACCCCGCCCCTTTCAACACTTCCGAGACAACCACATCTTCCTTCCGCAGCACCTCCTCATTCTTGCCATTCCCCCGCACCCGTGAGTGCCCCGTATGCATTCCCGTCATCAACGAACAACGTGACGGCGCACAAACGGTCGCCCCCGCATACGCCGCGGTAAACCGCGTACCCTCCCCCGCCAATGCATCAATGTTCGGGGTCGCAATTTCCCTCTGCCCGTAGCACCCCAGATCCCCCACCCCCAGATCATCCGCCAGGATGAACACCACATTCGGCTTCACCGGCCGCCTCTGCGCTAACCCCACACCTGCCGTCATCCCCGCCAACCATTCACGTCGCGTCATACGAGTATCCTACCCCGCCCCACCTGAATCAGGCGCATTCTCGACGAACGTTCGGCCATCTCTTTCAGTGTTTCTAAAACCGGACCACCCCTCTAATTGCAGTCCTTCTTACTTTTTTTCATTACCTTTGATTTCTGAATCTTTTTTGAGGCTGTTCCTGCTCCAACACCGTCGTTCCCACATTCACTGCAGCAAAACAATTACCTGCTCCTTTAAGCGCAAAGGTGTTGAGCATTCCGATCTCTTTTTCCAAGCCGCACTCCGCATCCCCGTCCCTGGTTGATCCGCCACCAACAACACCAACTGCGCCCTTAAGGCCAGTCTTTACCCCCACCCCATTCCCGCCATCTGCCTCGCCAATCGCACGATTTTTGCCAGCCGCCTCGACCACCCACTCCTCTGCTTTCAATCGCTCATCTCGTTAGCTGAGCATTTAGAAATTCTTTATCCCCCCGTAAAGACCTTTAGGTGGCAATCCCCCTACACTCCCCCACATGCCAACCACGCAAATCCTCAACGACCCCGAAGCCCTCGCCCAACTTTTTCTTTCTTACGTCTCTGGCGACGCCGCTGCCGCCGACCGTTTCGCGGCTATTACCTACCCAATTCTTCTCGGCTACTTCCGCAAATCCACGCACCGCGCCGAAGAGGCAGAAGATCTCACTCAGGAATGCTTTAGCCGCATACACAAGAGTCGTTACAATTACGCTTCAAGTCGCCCCGTGCTTCCCTGGCTGTTCGGCATCGCCCGGCATACGCGCATTCACTCCTACCGCCACATGCGCAATCGTCAGTCTCAAGAGGTCACTCTCTTCGAAGAGAACGACATTGCTGACCCTGCTCAACTGGATGCGATTCATTCGCTGACGGCGCAAGAAGTTTTCACCCACCTCGCCCAACTGCCCGCCGCCCAACAGTCGCTCCTCGTGCTCCACTACTGCGATGGCTACACGCAGGTCGAAATCGCCGAGTGCCTCAAGATCCCCGCCAACACCGCCAAGCAACGCATCTTCCGCGCCAAGCTCGCGCTTCGCGCCATCATCGAAGACGCTTCTAGAATCGCAACCCCTTCACAAGCTGAATGTCACTTTCCGCCGCGTCCGTCTGTGCCCAATAAAGTTGCTTCCCATCCGGCGCCAGTGCGGTGGAAAACTGACGGTCATACTTCGCTTCCCGGTACCGCTGCCACTTTCCCGTCGTCCAGTCCAGCCGACCCAGAAAAGACCCCTCATCGTTAAACAGCAGCCCATATGCATTCGTCCCAGGACCCGCCGCTGGAGGATAGATAAAGTAAGCACCACCATTGCGCCCATCGCCCAGCTTCGTCACCGTCTCTGGTCTGCCCACCTTCATGCGATAGCTATACAGATCCAGCCCCGTAAACAGCATCGTCTCGTTATCCGGCGCCATCTCCGCGTGCGACCCGCCCATGCTCGTCACCTGTTCGGCATGCGTCAGCGGCTGCCCCATCCGCGGCTGCGCCGCGCGATAGATCTCAGGTCGCCCCGATTGCGTCGACGTAAAGTAAAGCCACTTCCCATCGTGCGACCACATCGGGTCCGTACAACTTCCCTGCCCCTTCGTATACAGCTCCGTCCGCCCGCTCGCCACATCCAACAGATACACTTGCGGCTCGCCATTCACGCGCGCTTCAAACGCAATCACCTTGCCGTCCGGCGACCACGTCGGCTTCCGGTTCAGCCCCGTCCCCATCCGGGTTAACTGCCGCGCGTTCTCACCATTCACCGTCGCGCTCCAGATCTCCCACATCCCGCTGCGTGTCGACGCAAACGCCACCAGCTTGCCATCCGGCGATATCGCCGGCGTCTGGTCCACCACATTCGAGGCAATCACCTTCCGCGCCTCTGCTGTCGCCACATCCAGCTTCCAGATATTCGTATCCAGCCGGTTGCGCAGATACGCCACGTTCACGGTGCCATCCATCGCCACCGATACCGTCGGGTGCGACACATCCTCGCCCGCCGGCGACACCTGTTCGTAATACCGCCGCCCCAGCCAGTCCACTCCGGTCCGCCAGAACATCCGCGCATTGATCGGCCCATGCGGATACAGCAGGCTCCCATCCGGCAGATACTGCGCGCGAAACTCCGGCATCCCCACCTGCGTCAGCTGCACCACCGGCCCCTTCACCGTCAGGCCCTCCATCTTCACTTCATACACATCACAAGACTGCAACGCCTTACACCGCGTAAACGCCATCCGGTCCCCCGCCGGCGACATCACCGGGTTCGAATCCCCCACCGAATGCTTCGGCGTCTCCAGCAAGTCCACAATCTTGCCGCTCTCCGGCGAAATCGCCGCCAGCCGCCGCGGACTCGACCCATCAAAGAATCCTGTCCCCAGGCTCGTCAACAGCCACTTCCCATCCGCCGTATAGCTCAGCCCCGGTCCCGGCAACGATCCGCGATAGTTCAACTTCAGCAACTCCCGCTCCACCCCGGTGTCGATCCGCTTCACCATCAGATACGAGTCATCCATCATGTTCGGCTGCTGCTTGTACCGGACAAACGCCACTGTCTTGCCATCTGGCGATATCGCCGCGTTGTAGTCCAGCTCTTCGGTCAGCACTTTCACCGTGCCCCGCTCGAGATCGAGCACCCGCATGCCGATCGATCCCGGCTCCGGCCTCATGTGCGCCGGCCCGCGCAAGGAATAGATCAGATACTTCCCATCCGGCGACAATACAGGGCTCATCTCCTGCGCCTGCGATGCCGTCAGCGGCGCCGGGTTCCACACCATCGTTTTGCGTCGCGCCGCCGCGTAGATCAATCCCCCAAAGGCGATCATCACCGCCACCACACCCAGCCAGTTCAACATCCCCCGCCGCGGCTCATCGGCCACAACAGCCCTCTCCACCGGCGCCCCCGCCTCGCGCACCACCGCCGCAAATCGATACCCATACCGCGGCACCGTCACAATGTAATCGTCGGCATTACCTCCCAGAGCTTTCCGCAACAACGAGATGTGAACCGCAAGGTTCGCTTCTTCAACAACACTGTCCTGCCAAAGCTGCTCGAGCAATTCATCCTTGCGCACCAGCCGCCCCGGATTGCGCAACAGATACACCAGCAGATCAAACGTTTTGGGCTGCAGGTTAATGGTTTCCCCGTCTCGCTCGAGCCGGCGCTCGGCCACCCTGACAAGGTAGGAACCGAATTCGTACACCATTTTCGACTGGAAGTTTAACATGCCCCACTTGCAAACTTCCGTAACCATTCCATCTCGTCCCAACAACCCACAATCAGCACGATGCATTGGGCCGATCGGGGGTGTGCGAGCGGGGTCTTCTTTCGCTCGTCCACTCGTGCCACCAGCATCCTCACAACTACATTCGATGCCCTCTAAAGGAGGCCCAACTGTATGCCAAAACGCAATGCAGTGCACTATCTCCATCCCGGCAACTGGTCCCCACCACGGCGCTTCGCCCTCAAGCCCATCGCCAGCGTGTTGACCTTGTCTCTGCTCACTTCAACCCTCGCCTGGAATCAAAGCGACAACCGCAACAATGGCCCCTCAGCCAATGAGCTCCGCGAGTACATTGGCCAGCAGGTAGGTGGGCTCAACCGGCTCACCGTTCCCGCCGAAGCCAACATCCCCGTGCCACGTCTCGCAAACGGTCAGCCCGACCCGCGCTTCGTCAACACCGAAGCCAAGCGTTTCCTCGGCAAGATGTTGTTCTTCGATCCCATTCGCATGGTCCGCATCAAGCCCGAGTTCGGCGGCGTAACGGCCACCCGTCAAACCGCCTCCTGCGGCAGTTGCCATCTCGGGGAAGCGGCCTCCAAGGCCGGCACCCTGCTCAACTTCGCCGCCGGTGGTGAAGGTCGCGGCTATACCGACGCGGACGGCAACTTCGTCCCCCGCCGTCGTCCGCGCACGGATCTGTTGCCCCGTCTTCGCAACACCCCGCTGTTCCCCGGCGACGCGCTCGTCGACGAGCTCCCCACGCTCACCGACATCTATGCCATCGCTGGCCCCTCGAGCCCCGCTCGTGCCCGCAAGCTCCCGCCTCCTGGCGATCTGCTCCGCACCGGCCGCCTCGATGCCCTCGATAGCGTCGCTCGCAACGCCCCCGGCGTCCTCGGCGCCGCCTTCAACAATCGCCTCCTCCTCGGCGGCTTTGCCGGTGAGCCCGACAGCTCCCCCGGCGGCCTCAACCCCTTCGATTTCCCCGCTCAGGAAAGCGTCGCGCTCCTCTTGCTCGATGCCCACCGCATGCTCGATTTCGAAGCCGCCGAGCTCCAGCGCTTCCCCGTCTACGTCCGTCTGTTCCGCCTCGCCTTCCCTGAAGAAGCCGCCATGGCCGACAGCGCACGCGACCTCAATCTGCTCATCAACGACATCACCGTGCTCCGTGCCACGGCCACGTTCATGCGCACTTCCGTCACGCGTAACACCCCCTTCGATCGCTTCCTTGCCGGCAGCAATCGTGCCCTCTCGGCTCGCCAGCGTCGTGGCGCCGAGCTCTTCTTCACCTCTGCCGATAAAGGTGGCGCCGGCTGCTTCTCCTGCCACAGTGGCCCCATGCTCAACAAGCAGGTCAACGATCCCGACGTCACCGGCATGGGGCAATTTGTTGAGGAAAACTTCTTCAACATCGGCCTCGGCGATCACCCCCTGCAAGCTCTCAATCGTGCCGCCCGTCAGAACCCCCAGTTCATCGACGACGGTCGCTTTGAGATCACCGCTCGCTCTTCCGATCTGTTCAAGTTCCGCACCGTCACCCTCCGCCAGCTCAAAGACGCCCGCACCTTCATGCACAACGGCGCCTTCACTTCGGTCCGTGACGTTGTCGAGTACTTCAACAACGGCGTCCCCCAGAATGCCGTCACCGGCGCTGCCCCCACCCTCACTCCGCGCTTCACCAATCCCCGCGGCCCCGGCTCCCAGCGCGGCCTCGGTCTTGAGGATCGCGACATCGACGCCATCACCGATTTCCTCGAGAATGGCCTCTACGATCCGGCCTTCGCCACTTACGATCCCCGCTCCACCACGCGTACCTTCCAGCCCACGCCTCAGGACATGACCTACTCCGTCTACCGTCCTGATCTTGCGGCTCTCGGCGCTCGTGACGGCTACATGCCGAGCGGCTTGCCGGTGGCCAACAACGACGCGCTCTCCCGCCGCGACATGGGGCTTGAATTCCTCAACGTCACCGGCCAGATCCGCGCCGAACGCATCAACACAAGCGTCAGCGGTCGCCTGCAGGAAGACACCTGGCGCATCACCAATAACAGCACCACCGCTGCGGTCGACACCCATCTGCTGCTCGTGGTCCGTGGTCTTTCGGATGCCGGTCAGTTATCCAATGCAAGCGCGATCTCCTCTGCGGGCCAACCGTACTTGCGCATCTTCCTACCGGAAGGGCAACTGCAACCAGGGCAAAGCATCGTCCGCCGCCTGCGCATACAGCGGCCGAACGCTAACACCCCGGTTACCGGTTATGCACTCGATTTCCTGTCCGGTCAGGGCAACCCATAACCCTGTCCACGTCGAGTTGCATCTGAACCGCTGGCGGCTTCACCCCAGGGCCGCCAGCGGTCTTTTTGTCTCACCCCCCGATCACAACCCGTGCCGTCTCCGGATCTCCTCCCACTCCACCACCCGCCCCGCCTCAATATCCTCCAGCGAACGCGCCAACTGCCCCTTGAGAACTCCCTCGTTCTCCTCCTCAAACTCATCCGCCGCCACCCTCCGCAGCACCCGCTCCGTAACCTCATCCACCTCAATTCGCAACGTCACCATACCCTCACGCTAACACTCGATATAAACTACCCCCAATGCTCGACAACGTCATCATCGTCGTCTACTTCCTCATCGTCTTCGCCATCGGCATCTACCACTCCCTCAAAGAGCGCAACACGAAGGATTACTTCCTCGCGGGCGGCGATGTCGGCTGGGTCGCCATCGGCTTCTCCCTGTTCGCCACCAACATCTCCAGCGAACACTTCATCGGCCTCGCCGGCTCCGGCGCCTCCACTGGCCTCGCCGTCGGCTGCTACGAATGGTCCGCCGCCTTCTGCCTCTTCATCCTCGGCTGGCTCTTCGTCCCCCACTACCTCAAGAGCAAGGTCTACACCATGCCGGAGTTCCTCGAGCGCCGCTTCGGCGCCAACTGCCGCTGGTACCTCACCATCATCTCCCTCATCGCCTACGTCTTCACCAAGATCTCCGTCTCCCTGTTCGCCGGCGGCATCCTCATTCGAGAAGTCTTCGGCTGGGACTACATGACCACCGCCATCTTCCTCGTCATCGCCACCGGCGTCTACACCGTCTTCGGCGGCCTCGCCGCCGTCATCTATACAGACCTCTTCCAGGCCGTCCTCCTCATCCTCGGCGCCGTCGTCCTCACCTGGCTCGGCCTCGATCGCGCCGGCGGTTTCGAAGGCCTCCGCGCCTCCCTCCCCCCCGACTTCTTCCACATGATCAAACCCGCCAGCGATCCCGCCTACCCCTGGATCGGCACCACCGTCGGCACCATCGTCCTCGGCATCTGGTACTGGTGCACCGATCAGGTCATCGTCCAGCGCACCCTCAGCGCCCGCAACATCAGCGAAGCCCGCAAAGGCACCTTCTTCTGCGCCGCCATGAAGATCCTCCCCGTCTTCATCCTCGTCCTCCCCGGCCTCTGCGCCCGCGCCATCTGGCCCAACGAAGTCACCGGCGACAACGCCTATCCCCTCCTCGTCACGCGCCTCCTGCCCCCCGGCCTCAAGGGCCTCATGGTCGCCGCCCTCCTCGCCGCCCTCATGTCCTCCCTCTCGAGCGTCTTCAACTCCTGCTCCACGCTCATCACCATGGACATCTACAAAAAGCTCAACCCCACCGCCAGCGAATCCAAACTCGTCAACGTCGGCCGCATCGCCACCGGCGTCGTCGTCGTCATCTCCATCGCCTGGATCCCGCTCATCCGCGGCCTCAACAACGAGGTCTACCAATACCTCCAGTCCGTCCAGGCCTACGTCGGCGCCCCCATCACCGCCGTCTTCCCCACCGGCATCCTCTGGCGCGGCGCCACCGCCAGCGCCGCCTTCACCACCCTCGTCGTCGGTGGCCTCCTCGGCGCCGGCCGCTTCACCCTCGACATCCTCCACAACGCTCTCAAAATGGACCTCGGCGCCCTCAACGCCGTCGTCGAATTCTCGTTCCTCAACTACTCGATCATCGTCTTCATCCTCTGCCTCGGCATGATGTATACCTTGAGCAAATCCTCCACCCCGCGTCCCCTCGCCGAGATCGAAGACATCACCATCGCTCCCGGCGGCGCACTTTACGGTTCAAAAAATGAAATGATATTCACCGGAATCGTGGCCGTGGCCATCCTCGGTCTCTGGATCCATTTCGCATAAGCCACTCACAGGAGTTAGTCCATGTCCGCACTCTCACGCCGCCATGCCGTCCGCGCCGCCTTCGCCTCCATGGTTGCCGCCGGCTCTTCCATGGCCCAGCGCAAGGACGTCCCGGTCCCCGCCAAAGACAATCTCAAGATCACCAGGCTCGAGACGATCCTCGTCAAGCCCCGCTGGCTCTTCCTCAAGATCCACACCAACGCCGGCATCGTCGGCCTTGGCGAACCCGTCGTGGAAGGCCGCGCCCTCACCGTCGCCACCGCCATCAAGGAGATCGAGCCCTACCTCGTTGGCAAGGACCCCCGCCCTGTCGCCCACCACTGGCAGGCCATCTATCGCCACGCCTTCTATCGTGGCGGCCCTGTCCTGACCAGCGCCCTCTCCGGCATCGACCAGGCCCTTTGGGACATCAAGGGCAAAGCCCTCGGCGTCCCCGTCTACGAGCTCCTGGGCGGCCCCACGCGCAATCGTGTCCGTGTCTACGCCCACGCCGGCACGCCCGAGGTCATGCGTGAGCAGATGGCCCGCGGCTTCACTGCGTTCAAGACCGGCCCCATGGGCAGCCACGGCAAAGAAGCCAGCGGCCCCAACCGCAACAACTTCCACCGCTACATGGAGCCCCCCGCCGAAGTCGACTACATCATCGAACGCTTCGCCGAGCTCCGCAAAGCCGTCGGCGACAAAGCCGACATTGGCATCGACTTCCACGGCCGCGTCGGCCCCGCCCTCGCCAAGGTCCTCATCAAGAAGCTCGAGCCCTACAACCCCATGTTTGTCGAAGAGCCCATCAACTGCCAGGACCACGACCTCATGGCCGAGATCGCCCGCGGCACCCACATCCCGATTGCGACGGGCGAACGCGTCTTCACCAAGTGGGGCTTCAAGGAAGTCCTCGAGAAGCGCGCCGCCACCATCATCCAGCCCGATCTCTGTCATGCGGGCGGCATCACGGAAGTAAGGCTCATCGCCGGCATGGCCGAGGCTTACTATGCGGCCATCGCGCCCCACAACCCCCTCGGGCCGATCTCCCTGGCGGCAGGTCTCCAGATCTCAGCCTCGATCCCCAACTTCCTGATCCAGGAGCAAGTCTCATTGGGTGACGGCTATTTGAAGAACCCGCTCAAGGTCTCCAACGGCTATCTCGAACTCCCCACCGCCCCCGGCCTTGGCGTAGAGCTCGACGAAAACAAGATGGCCGACAAAATCGGCCACGACTGGCGCAACCCCGAAACCTACGATTCCTTCGACGGTTCCGTCACCGACTGGTAAACCACCCCACCTGCCACACCTCTTGCCGCTGGGCCACCTCAGCCCAGCGACAAGGATGCCGCAACCTCAAAGCACTCGCATCGGGATGAACCTATT
>CAZBTA010000032.1:24600-31842 GCA_964494515.1 uncultured Bryobacter sp. | reverse complement strand
GACGATCAGATCCTTGAACTCGGCCGTGAGCGTGCGGCCCTCAACGTCGAACTCCTCGTAGCCAAAGCCGGGCGTGACCTTGATCGGCGCGGCCTTTGAAAGAATGCCCGTGCCGCTGTAGCCCTTCTTGATCGAGGCCGAGAACCAGTTCTGGTGGTAGTGGCCGAGAGCGGTGACGTCATCGGGAATCTGCGTGCACTCGGCACGGACTTCCTGCAGCAGGATGACGTCGGCAGCATGCGCGCGAATCCAGTCGGCAAGGCCGGCCTTGGAACAGGCGCGGATGCCGTTCACGTTCCAGGTGGTGATGGTGGTTAGCTTCGTGCCTTTAGGCATGCTTCAGCGAGCCTTTCGAGCATCTTCTCGGTGTTGGGCAGGTCGATGCATTCGTCGGTGATCGACTGGCCGAAGGTGAGCTCCTTGCCGGGGACAAGGTCCTGACGGCCGGCGACGATGTTCGACTCGATCATGACGCCGAAGATGCCGGCCTGACCAGCTTCGATCTGTTCGGCGATGGCATCGGCCACGATGACCTGATTGGCGGCGTGCTTTTGCGAATTCGCGTGCGAGCAGTCGATCATGAGGCGATCAGGCAGCTTCTGGGCGCGCAGTGTATCGAGGGCGCTCGAGACGGATTCGTCATCGAAGTTGGGCAACTTGCCGCCACGGAGGATGACATGGCAATCGGGGTTGCCGTTGGTCTCGACGATGGCGGTGTGGCCGGTCTTGGTGACGCTGAGGAAGTGGTGCGTTTCGCGGGCGGCGCGGATGGCGTCGATGGCGATGCGGACGTTGCCGTCGGTGCCGTTCTTGAAGCCGACAGGGCAGGACAGGCCGCTGGCGAGTTGGCGGTGGGACTGGCTCTCGGTGGTGCGCGCGCCAATGGCGCCCCAGGCGATGAGGTCGGCAATGTACTGCGGCGTGATCATGTCGAGGAACTCGGTGCCCGCCATGAGGCCCATGTTGCCAACGTCGAGCAGGAGCTTGCGCGCCCGACGGACGCCTTCGTTGATGTTGAAACTCTCATCAAGGAAGGGGTCGTTGATGAGGCCCTTCCAGCCGACGGTGGTGCGCGGCTTTTCAAAGTAGACGCGCATCAGGGTGAGCAGTTGCTTGTCAAACGGCTTTGCCATTTCGCGCAGGCGACCGGCGTAATCGATGGCGGCGTCGACGTCGTGGATCGAGCAGGGGCCAACGACCACGACCAGGCGCGGGTCGCGACCGTGAATGATCTCATGCAGCGCCTCGCGGGTGTGGTGGATCTGGCGCGTCAGGTCTTCTGTGGGCTGGAACTCTTTGAGGATCTCAACCGGGGGTGTCAGTTCGCGAATACCACGAATGCGAACATCATCTGTACGAAAGGTCATCGAAGGAAACTTCTATTTTACAAGGGATTAGCGAGCCAAGCTCGTTACAATAGCGGAATGAATTCCCCAACTGTGAGTGGTGCTATCCGGCCGTGAACGTGAAAACCCTCGAGCAGTACTTTGAATTTGAGCGCCTGAAGACGGGTTGGCGGCAGGAAATTCTGGCCGGGGCGACGACGTTTATCACGATGGCTTACATCCTGTTTGTGAATCCATCGATTCTGGCGGAGACGGGGATGCCCTTTGGCGCGGTGACGGCGGCGACGTGCCTGAGCGCGGCATTTGGCAGCATTCTGATGGGGGCCTTTGCGCGTTATCCGATTGCGCTCGCACCGGGGATGGGCCTGAACGCGTATTTCACATACGTGGTGGTAAAGGGTATGGGCGTGGCCTGGCAGGTGGCGCTGGGGGCGGTGTTCTTGTCAGGGGTGGCGTTTCTGCTGCTGACGCTGACGGGGCTGCGGCAAAAGATCGTCGAGGCAATGCCGGCCGAGCTCTATGCGGCGGTGGCGGTGGGCATTGGGTTGTTCATTGCGTTCATCGGGCTCAAGAACGCGGGCATTGTGGTGGCCGACCCGGCGACGATGGTGACACTGGGCAACCTGCGTGCGCCGACGACGGTGCTGGCGCTGGCGGGCATGCTGGTGATGGCGACGCTGATGGCATGGGGGGTGCGCGCGGCGATGCTGATCGGCATTGTGGGCACGAGTGTGGTGGCCATGTTGTTGGGAATCGTGGAATGGAAGTGGCAGCCGAGCTACCTGCCACAACTGGGAGCGACCGCATTGCAACTGGATCTGAAAGGCGTGATGGGGCTTGGGCTGTTTGAGATCGTGTTTGTTTTTCTGTTTGTCGATTTGTTCGACAATCTTGGGACGCTAGTGGCGGTGGGCAAGAAGGCGGGGCTACTCGATCATGAAAACCGGATTCCGCGGGTGGGGCGGATCCTGACAACCGATTCGCTGGCAACGATGTTTGGCGCCTTGACTGGCACCTCCACCGTGGTGAGCTACATTGAGAGCGCCTCGGGCGTGGCGGCGGGCGGTCGCAGCGGCGTGACGGCGATTGTGACAGGACTGTTGTTTCTCGTAGCGTTGTTTGCTGTGCCGGTGGTGGGGGTGATCCCGGCGGCGGCGACAGCGCCGGCGCTGATACTGGTGGGCAGCCTGATGATCTCGCATGCGGCGGAGATCCAGTGGAACGACGCGGAAGTGGCGATCCCGGCGTTCTTGACGATTGTCGCGATCCCGCTCAGCTTCAGCATCGCCAACGGGCTGGCCTTTGGCTTTATTGCCTACACGCTGCTCAAGGTGGCGCGGGGCAAGGCCGGGCAGGTGGGATGGCTCGTTTATCTTTTAACCACCCTTTTCATTGTTCGCTTCATCTATCTGGGTAAGGGATAGTTTTTTCACCGATGCTTCAACTTGGCTGGCTATGGAGTGATCCGCTGAAGGTAGGCGCAATGGCGCCGCAGTTCAAGCTGCGTGATCACAACGGGATTCTATTTGATCTTGCACAAATGCGCGGCAAGAACGTGATCCTGATTTTTTATCCGGCTGACGACACACCGGGTTGAACCAAGCAGGTATGCGACATCCGCGACAATTGGTCTCGCGTGAAGTCGAAGAACGCCGTAGTTTACGGCGTCAATCCCGGAAGTGCTGAAAGTCATCGCAAGTTTGCCCAGAAGAACCAGCTCGAGTTTCCGCTGCTGGTGGATGAGGGTCAGGAAGTGGCGCGTCTCTACAGCGCGAACGGCTGGTTTGTGAAGCGCACCGTTTACCTGATTGGCCCCGATGGGCGGATCGAGTTTGCCCAGCGCGGCATGCCGACGCCGCTAGAGATTCTGAAGCACGCGAAGTAGCGACTACTGGGCGAGCCGTGGGAAATGACCCGGCTCGCCCGTGGTCTTTTTAGCGAACGTGTCAGCCCATGCCTTACGCACCTCTTCGGGAAAGGTGGGGATCATCGCTTCCATCTTGCTCTTGAGCCGCACGACGATGGCCGGCTTTTCAGCGGCAATATCGTAGCTCTCCTGCGGGTCGAGCGAGAGGTCATAGAGCTCGGGGCTGGGCAGCGGCAGATTCACGCGGCCACCGGCGGGAGCGGGGCTGTAGATCTGTGAATTATGTCGCGCGACGTGGAGCTTGTAGTTGCCCTCGCGAATGCATTGGGCATGCCAGCCGTCAAAGTAAAGCAGTGGCTCACGATCGAGCGTGCGGCGGCTGCCATTGAGTAGCCCAGTGATATCGACACCGTCGAGGGGCTGCGCCGGCGGCTTGGCGCCGGTAAGTGCGGCAAACGTGGGCAACATGTCCATCGTCGAGACCTGCGCATCACAAACACGACCAGCGGCAACACGCCCCGGCATGTGAGCGATCAGCGGCACGCGTACACCGCCTTCGAGCGTCGAGCCCTTGCGGCCACGTAGCGAACCAGGCGAACCCTGATACCAGGGGCCATTGTCGGAAGAGAAGACGACCATCGTGTCGCGCTCGAGCTTGTGACGACGCAGGGCGTCCATCAATTGGCCAACGCTCCAATCGAGCTCTTCGACCACATCGCCATAAAGCCCCTGGCTCGACTTGCCACGAAAGCGCGATGAAGCAGCCAGCGGGATGTGCGGATAGGTATGGGGCAGGTAGAGGAAGAAGGGCTGTGAGCGGTTGGCCTCAATGAAGCGTACCGATTGCTCGGCGTAGCGTGGCGTCAGCGTGGCAAGAGTTGCGGTGGCCTCGACAGTTTCCATCGCGCCGGGCGTGCTGTGGAGCAGCGGCCGGGGATTCATATCGTTGCTGTAGGGGATACCAAAGTACTCATCAAAGCCACGAGCGGTGGGCAGATGTTCCTGATGATGACCGAGGTGCCACTTGCCGACGCACATGGTCTTGTAGCCGGCGGGCTTGAGCATTTCGGCAATGGTGGTCTCGCTGGTGGCGAGCCCGGAGTTGTCAGTAGGAAACAACACGCGCGGCACGCCGACACGCGTGGGATAGCGGCCGGTGAGCAAGGCCGCGCGCGAAGGGGAGCAGACGGGATTGGCCGAATTACAGTTGGTGAAGCGCATGCCACCGGTGGCGAGACGATCGAGATGGGGAGTACGGATCTTGCTGCCATAGCAGCCAAGATCGCCATAGCCGAGGTCGTCCGCATAAATGAGCACGATGTTGGGACGGCGCGCGGGGGCTGCTGCGGCGAGGGCGCTCAGGCCAAGCTGGGCAAGGAGGGAGCGGCGAGTCTGAGCCATGCGGCGCTACTTCCGCTTGCAGGCGAAGGTGCCTGAAGCCTGGCCAGCGAGATCGACCTTACCCTTGATCGCGCCATCGGCAATGGTGCCCTCGTAGACGATGGTGCCGCCGCTAATCGAGAAGGTCCAGCCGATCTTGTCGCCAGCGATCTTGCCGGTGAGATCGGCATCGCCGAGCTGCCCGCTGTACTTGCCCTTGAGGTTGTCGCCGGTTTGCTGGAACTCAAAGCGGGGAGAGCCGTTGCCGGCTTCGGTTTGAACTTCGCACACCCAGGCGCCAGTGACATCGGCGGCGGCCAGGGTAAGGCTAGCGGTTAGGAGAGCGGCCAGAACTTTCATGGCTAAAAGTATATCGGGCCTCGCCATAAAGACGAGGCCCGACAGGGGAACAGGTTTGCGCCGGCTACTAGAACTCGTAGCGCAGAGCGAACTGCATCACGCGCGCGTCAGCGGCGGCCGTGAACTGGCCGAAGTTGGCGGGCTGCGTGAGGTTGAGCGAAAGGGTGGTGAAGTTCACGTTATTGAAGGCGTTGAACGCTTCGGCACGGAACTGGAGCGAGTGACCTTCGAAGGGCATCCGGAAGCGCTTGGCCACCGAAAGGTCGAAGTTGACCGAACCAGCGGCACGAACGATGCCACGCTCACCGGTGGTGCCAGGGAACTGGCCCATGTAGGAGCTGATGACGTTGGTGTTCTGGAAGATCGAGGGGTTACCGTTCTGGTTGTAGGTGACGCCCTGCACCGGAGCCGGAGTGCCCGGGCGGCGGATGGCGAGAGCCGAGTTCAGGTAGTTGGTCGGGTAGATACCACCGTTGGTGATGTCCTGCGGGAGGCCCGAGCGGAAGCGACCGAGCATCGAGACCTGCCAGCCACCGAGGGCCTGATCGACGAAGGGATTCGAAGTGTTGAGGAACTTCTTGCCCTTACCGAAGGGGAGCTCGACAACGGTGTTGAGCGTGGCGTTATGACGGATGTCAAAGCTGGCCACACCGTAAGCGCCCTTGGGGTTGAAAGCATCCTGGATGACGCTACCGCCGGCGCCGTTGGTGGCATCACCGATGGCGGATTCGTTGCCCGAGGCGATGTCGAAGGCGTGGGACAGCGTGTAGTTGAAGTCGAAGCCCCAGCCCTTGTCAATCGGACGACGGAAGACGATGTTGCCGGCGTGGTAGCTGGCGTTGGAGGCGTTGGTCCACACGGTCATGCCAGCGCTCTGGTTGGCGAAGAACGTGTTGCAACCGAACACCGAGATGCAGCTGCCATTGGCGCGGCGGACGCGGTCCATGTCGTTCAGCGCATCGAGGTCGCTGCCGGCATAGGTGTTGTAGACGGTGAAGAAGTAGTTGGCCGTGGCGCTGCCGGGGAAGTTGAGGTTGGCGGCGCCGGGGAACATGTTCTCGAAGTAGGGCACGCGACCCACGAGATCGGGGTTGGCGCGAACCTGAGCGGGCGTGAGGCCCTTCAGCCACATGTCATACAGAACGCCGCTGGCGCCCGTCCAGGTCTGGCCGGACTTGAGGTCCTTGAGATTGGTGAGCGGCTGCGAGTAGTCCTGACGGAGAAGACCCTTGCGCGAGAGGCGACCGATGTAGCCGACTTCGACAACGAGGTTCTTGGGGAGCGGACGGGTGTAGCTGAGGTTGAGCGGCAACGAGTAGGGGGCAACGAGCGAGGGGTTGACGCCCGTGAAGCTCGTGAAGCCACCGACGATGGTGGGCGGGGTGAAGGGCATGCCGCCGGAGGGCGCGGCGGGCAGAGCCGGGAGGTTGCTGCCGTTGTAGCGCACCGAGGTGGTGAAGTTGGTGTTGGCCGGCTGGGTAACCTGCGTGGCAAGACCCGGCGAGCCCGACTGCGCGAACGTCACGGCCATCTGGTTGCCGTAGCGATCATAGACCACGCCAGCGCCGGCGCGGATCACGCTGCCCTTGCCGAGGATCTTGGTGGCAAGGTTGTTGCCTTCCGGAGCCCAGGCGATGGCGAGACGGGGAGCAAAGTTGTTGAGGTCGCGCTTGTAGTAGCCGCCCTTGCCGTTCACCGGGCCGGAGAGGTCATAGGTGAGCGAGGCGACGGGGTTGGCAAAGCTCGGGATACCGAGCGCCTGACCACCGGCGCGGTTGGCAAAGTACTGATCGAGCGGAGCGGTGGGGTTGACCTGTACGCCGTTCTTCTCGTAGGGGTTGGTGTAGACGCCATAGCGCATGCCGTAGTTGATGGTAAGGCTGCGCGTCATCTTGAAGCTGTCCTGGATGTAGAACTCGTATTCGTTCGAACCGAACACGCGCGGGATGGGCTGGCCGAAGGGAATGGCCTTGCCGTCGCGACCGTAGTTGTAGGTGGCGCTGTACTGATTGACGAGGCCGAAGAGAGCACCCATGGCGTTCTGCACGGGGGTGGCTTCGGTGAGCGCGAGCGTGCTGTTGCCATACAGGGTGCGGATGTAGTTGTTGATGGGAGTAGTGATGTCCGCGCCGAGGCCAGCCAGCGTGTTGCGGCTGAAGCTGTAGCTCGGGTAGGAGGTGGCAAAGGAAGCGCGATCGTTCGTGTTCAGGCGGAAGTTGATGCCGAACTGAACGGTGTGCTTGCCCTTGGTCCAGGTGACGTCTTCGGTGAAGTTGTGCACCGGCGCGA
>CAZBTA010000032.1:0-24500 GCA_964494515.1 uncultured Bryobacter sp. | reverse complement strand
TAGTTGAGCTTCTTGGGGGCGTTGAAGCGGAAGATGGAGAAGTTGAGGCCGCGGTCAGCCGATGAGGCAGGGTCGTTGCCGACAGGGTACTGCTTGAAGATGTCGAGCATCGTCTGATTGGCGCCGATGCCGAGCGGATCCACTTCGCGAATCTGCTGCGGGGTGAGCTGGCCGATGGCACCGTTGTTCATGCGGAACTGCACGATGCCCTGCTTGAAGGTTTCGCTGGGGACGATGCGGTTGACGCCGACAGCGGTGGCGTCCTTGCGCTCTTCCCAGTTGCCGAAGAAGAAGATGCGGTCCTTGATGATGCGGCCACCGAGCGAGGCGCCGTACTGGTTGCGGATCAGGTTTTCGCGGGCGACGCCGGCACGATTGGAGAACCAGTTGTTGGCGGCGGTCTTCACGTTGCGGTGGAACTCATAGAGCGAACCGTGGAACTGGTTGGAACCGGACTTGGTGACAAGCGAGACCTGACCACCCGAAGAGCGGCCCTGGTCGGCGCCGAAGCCGGCGACGGTGGTACGGAATTCCTGCACGGAATCAAGCGGCACCGGCAGCACGGCGTTGAAGCCGGTGGTGGCGCCGGCGGGAGCACCCTGGGGATCGTTGACGTCGACGCCATCGAGCGTGACATTGTTCTGGTCGCGCTTGGCGCCGGCCACTTCACCGGTGGGCGTCACGCCGGGCTGCAGGCTGAGCAGGTCAACGACGTTGCGCGTGATGAGAGGGAGCTGGCGGATTTGAAGCTCAGTGAAGGGGTTACCGACCGAAGCATTCGTGGTGTTGACGGCGGGCGTCTCGGCCACAACGTTGATCGAATCTGAGACCTGACCGATCTCGAGTTTGATGTCGAGAGTGGCGGGGGTGTTGATCTGCAGACGGACTTGCTGGACGACAGTCTTGAAGCCGGGCTTCTGGACTTCAATCTTGTAGGTGCCGGGCGGCATCTGGGGGAAGCTGTAGAAACCGGTCGCGTTTGAAACACCGCTACGGGTGACGGCGGTCTCTTGATTGACGATGGAGATGACGGCTTCGGGAATGGTGGCGCCTTGCTGGTCGGCAACCGTTCCCTGGAGTGAACTGGCTTGAGCGAAGAGCGATATGCACCCCGCTAAAAGCAGAGAAAAGACAAGTCTGGTCATGTAGACACTACCCCTGAATAAGTTTTTTTTGCTTTAGGATGTACGGAATCCCAAGAACGCCTGGTTCGGGTACCCCGGACGGAGGGGTAGTGGTTTTTTTAAGGACTTTGTGGATTGCCGGTTAGGCAATCAGTTCGTGCAGCACGTTACCGGATACGTCGGTGAGACGGAAGTCACGACCGCTGTAGCGATAGGTAAGCTTGGTGTGATCGATGCCCATCAAGTAGAGGATGGTGGCATGGATGTCATGAACGTGGGCCGGCTTCTCAACAGCCTTGAAGCCGAAATCATCAGTGGCGCCGTAGATCGTGCCACCCTTGACGGCACCGCCGGCGAGCCACATCGTGAAGCCGAATGGATTGTGATCGCGGCCGCGCTTGACGTTGCCGCCACCGCCGCCGACTTCACGTACGGGGGTACGGCCAAACTCGGAACCGCAAACAACAAGCGTATCCTTCCAGAGGCCGCGACCCTTGAGATCTTTGATCACGGCGGCAAAGGCCTGATCGGAATTCTTGGCGTTGATCTTGTGCGCCATGATGTCGCCGTGGGCATCCCACGGGTCGCCCTTGGCGTAGTAGACCTGCGTCATGCGCACGCCCTTTTCGGCGAGGCGTACGGCGGTGAGACAACCGCGCGCCGTCGAGCCGGGGCCGTAGAGCTTCTGCGTGGCTTCTGTTTCCTTGCGGATGTCGAAGACCTCGGGCGCTTCCGTCTGCATGCGGTAGGCGACTTCCATCGACTTGAGCACGGCTTCGACCTGAGCGTCGCTGCCTTCGCGCTGGCGCTTGAGGGCTTCCATCTTCGAGAGAAGATCAATCTCGCGGCGCTGCTCGGGCAGTTCAAACTTGGGGTTGTTGACGTAGGAGATGAGCTTCTTCGGATCAAAAGCCTTTTCGACGACAACCTTCTTTTCCTTCTCGATCGGCTTGCCGTCCTTGTCCTTCTCCGGCATTTCCATCTCCATGGGCTCGGGAGGAGCGTTGGGGTTGGTCTGGATCTTGTCGGAGATGTAGGTGCCCTGGTTGATGGCGGGCAGGAAGCCGTTGGACCACAGCGGCGGGCCGACCGTGGTCGGCACGTCGGGGCAAAGCACAACGTAGCCGGGGAGATTCTGGTTATCGGTGCCGAGGCCGTAGGTGAGCCAGGCGCCGAGTGAAGGACGACCGGCCTGATTGGCGCCGGTGTTCATCATGAGGCAGGCGGGCTCGTGGTTGGGGATCTCGGTGTGGACCGAGCGCACCCAGCAGATGTCATCGGCAACGCCCGAGAGGTGAGGCCACAACTCGCTGATGTCCATGCCGGACTGGCCGTACTTCTTGAACGTAAATGGCGACTTCATCAGCGCGCCGGTCTTGCGTTCGGTCTTGATCTCGCCGCCGGGGAGCGGCTGGCCATCGTACTTCTCGAGAGCGGGCTTGGGATCGAAGCTGTCGATCGTGGAAAGGCCACCGTTCATGAAGAGGAAGATGACGCGCTTGACGCGCTGGGGATGATCGAGCTTGTAGCCGACCGAACCATCAGGCGTGGCCAGAGCGCCAGCGGCCGATAGCGAGTTGTTGAGCATGCTCGCAAAGGCCATCATGCCGAAACCGTTGCCGATGCGGCGAAGGGCTTCGCGACGAGTCTGGGGATTTCTCGACTTGTGGGATGACATCGTTGCTTCCTCTAGTTGATGAACAGAAACTCGCTCGAGCTGAGCAGGATCTTGGCATAGCGGCCCATGATGGTGGGCTCGTAGACGATGGGCTTGTCTTCAGCGCCGGGGCCACGACGACCACCCATGCCGGCCAACATGCCGAAGCCGAAATCAGGGGCACCGGCGGGCGGAGCGGCGGCTTCGGCGGCCGCCGGAGGCATTGCCTCGGGCTTGGCGGCGACTTCAGCACCGGGAGCGCCATCGGCCTTGGAGACTTCGACAGGAGGCTTGCCGCCACCGGGTCCACCGGGTCCGCCAGGGCCACCGCCGCCGGGGCCACCAGGGCCACCGGGACCACGCCCGCGACGCATGCCTTCGGCAGGAGCGGCTTCCTTCTCCTTTTTCTTACGCTCTTCGTAGGTGAGCATCGGCTCGTTCTTCAGGTACTCGAGGCCGAGCTTGATTTCTTCTTCGCTCGCGTCACGACCATAGACGAGCTGGAAGAGCTTCTTGATGCGAGCGCGATTATCGACTTCGCCCATCACGCGCTTGGCGAGCTCTTCGGCTTCAAGCTGCATGAAGTCGCTGTTGAGCAGGAACAGGCGCTGCAGGGGCACCGTGGTGGTGAACCGCTTTTCGGCGCTGATCGAGGGCGAGGGGAAATCAAACAACTGCAGGTACTCATCGAGCTTGTAGCGGCTGACCTTGCCGTACACCGTACGACGCAGGAAGCTCGGCTTGAGCTCGCCTGAAGGGCCACCGATGCTGGTGTCGAGATTGCCGGAGACATACATGACCGAGTCACGCAGTTGTTCGGCATCGAGACGCTTCTTGTCGAAGCGCCAGTAGGCGCGGTTGGCGGAATCCTTGGCGAAGTTGGCGGCCTCGTTATCGCTCGAGAGCTGGTAGACGGAGCTCAGCATGATCTCCTTGTGCAGCTTCTTGATCGACTGGCCGTTGTCCTTGAAGGTGGCCGCGAGGTACTCGAGCAAATCGGGGTTGGTGGGCCGTTCGCCGGTGGTGCCGAAGTTGCTTGGCGTATCGACGATGCCGGTGCCAAAGTGGGCCTTCCACACGCGGTTTACGATGACGCGGGTGTTGATCGGCTGGGCGACAATTTTTTCAGCCAACTCGAGTCGGCCACTGCCAGACTTGATCGGCTCCGGATCACCCGGCGAGAGAACACTGAGGAAGTGGCGCTGCACCGGATCACCCAGCTGCATCGGGTCGCCACGCAGAGCAAGCGGCAACTCCGAGATCTGATCGAGTGGCTTGTCCTTGATGCCGTGCAGATAGGGGAAGTAGGGCTCGATCTTCTTGCGGGCTTCTTCGATGTCCTTGCGGACTGCATCGAGCTGGGCCTTCGATTCCGAGCCGATGCGGCTCTCGAGCGACCAGCCGCGGAAGGTGAGCACACCGGGCTTCATGTTGCGGAAGCCGCCTTCCATCATGGCGTTGGGATCTTCAGACTCGGACAACTCGCGCACGAAGATTTCGCTGTAGAAGTTGTTCAGTTCATCCGGAAGATTCTTCAGCTGCAGGCCGCAACCCGGGCAGAAGTCATCGTTGGTGACAAAGTTGGAAGGCTTGTTGGTGCGCTTCTTCGGCTTGGTGCCTTCAAGCGCCTTGTCGGCGATCACTTTGTTCTCGGCGTCCATTTCGTTGCGGGCCAGCATGACGGCCGTCACATCTTCCTGGAACTTGTCGGCGAGCTTCTTGGCTTCCTGCGGAGTGGGAGCAGGCTTCTTCATCATGGCCTGCCAGGCATCCTTGTGCGGATACTTCTTGGTGGGCTTGGCCATGTACTTGATCCAGCGATCGAGCAGTTCGAAGTTGAGCTTGCGGGTCTCGACGACCTGCGCAATGTCCATCTTGCGGGGGCCGGATACTTCAAAGACGCCCTGCAAATAGTTGGAGATCTCGAACACAAGCGACTGCGCAAGCGACTTGCTCATGTTGTTCTGCATCTCGCCCATCATCTTCTGCTTCTGGTCGATGTGTTCTTCGATCTTGTGGAACTCGTCGATGACGCTCTTGGGAGCCATCGGATATTCCTCATACGTCACGTTGGCGAAGATGCCGGCGATGCCGTAGTAGTCTACCTGCGGAATCGGGTCGTACTTGTGATCGTGGCAACGGGCGCAGGCAACCGTGAGGCCGAGGAAACCGCGGGTGATTACGTCAACGCGATCATGACGCTCGTCAGCGCGGGTGACTTCCGTCGAGCCGTTGTCGTAGTACCAGGGGCCGAGGCCAATAAAGCCGGTGCCGGCGATCGTCTTGTGGCGGATCTTCTTGTCGAGCAAGTCGCCAGCGAGCTGGCTCTTGACGAACATGTCCCAGGGCATGTCGTCGTTGAAAGCCTGGACGACCCAGTCGCGATAAACGTAGGCATTCGGATAGGGATTGTAGCCGCGGCGCATCGGATCAAGGCTGCGGTAGTCGTCTTCGCCATAGCGAGCGACGTCAAGCCACACACGGCCCCAACGTTCCCCGTAGTGGGGCGAGGCGAGCAACTTGTCGATCACCTTTTCGTAAGCATCAGGCGAGGTGTCCTTGAGGAAGGATTGCACTTCTTCGTAGGTGGGAGGCAGACCCGTGAGATCGAGGTGGGCGCGACGCAGCAGTTCGGTGCGCGTGGCAAAGCGGACGGGCTTGAGGCCTTCTTTTTCGAGCTTCGAGAGAACGAAGCGATCAATATTGGTGCGAGGCCACTTGGTGTCTTTGACGGCAGGCAGTTCCGGCTTGCGCAGCGGCAGCATGCTCCAGAACTTCTTCTGCTCGGGGTAGATCACGAATTTGCCGTTGACCTTGGCGGCCATGGGGATGGCCTTGGGCCATACAGCGCCAGCCTTGACCCATTCCGTCAGAACGTCGATGTCGGCCTGCTTGAGCTTCTGGCCCATGGGCATGCGGAATTTGGGGTCGGAGTCAGCATGGCGGATCGCGAGGATCAGCGCGCTTTTTTCCGGATCGCCCGCCGTAATGGCCGCGCCGTGTTTGGCCCCGCCCTTGAGCATGGCTTCACGACTGTCGAGACGCAGACCACCCATCTCGGTGTTGGTGTGGCAGGCGTAGCAGTTGTTCACCAGGATGGGGCGAACTTTGTTCTCGAAAAACTCAGGCGTGTTGGGGGCTTGTGCGAGCGCGCACAGGGGGAGGATAAAGGTGGAGAGGACCAGCTGTCGATACATCGTGCCTTGCGTCATGGTAGACCGTGCAGTTTCCTGACTTTCTGTAATTCTATCGGGGTCGAAAAGCGAGCGCGACTAGGCTAGCAGGAACGGGAGACGGGGACAAGAAGCCGACAGGGCTTGCGAAGCAACATGGGGCAGCTTGCGCTGCGTATCTCTGTGTTATATCGAGTTCGGCTAAGGATTGTCAATCATCCGAGGCAAGAGTTATACTCACGTTTCGGCCCTGCTGGTACCGAAATCTCCCCGTCGCGAATCCCCATACTGAGAGTTGGTGAGGTATTTGATGCGATTTCGCCTGATGTTTGCCGTGTTGTCCCTTTCGCTGCTGGTGGCCGCCAAGGACAAAGAGAAGCCGGGCAAAGTGCCCGCGTGGCCGCCGAAGGCGGGGGTGAAAACGCCCGGAATCCAGATTCCGTTCGCCAACCTGAAATCAGAAGCCGAAGTGACGCTAGAGGGATTGCCGTCCGCGGCAATGAGCGAAGGCCCGAACCTCCTCGTGGCACTGCGTGACAAGGGAGCTGTGGCGCGCCTGGCAACCCGTGACAACAAGCTGGGCGAGGCATGGAAGGGGTTTGAAGAACCGTGCGGCGGCATGGTGAGCGCGTTTGGCCACATCTGGGTACCCGACTGCAAAAAGCAAAGCATCGCTCGCGTTGAGGCGCGCGGTGGCAAGATCGCGGCGACGGTGAATGTGGGCGTGGGCAAATCGCGCCAGTTGATCGCGGCGACGTCTGACAGCGTTTGGGTGTTAAGCGATGACAAGGGAACACTGGCGCGCATTGATCCGGCCGACAACAGCGTGGTAAGCGAACTGCGGCTGGATCCGACCTGCGGCAACCTCGTCTACGAGCAGAACGCGCTGTGGCTGACGTGCACGGCCAACAACAAGTTGATCAAGGTGAACGCGAAGACGAATCTGGTGGAGCAGCGTATTGATGTGGCCGCCGAGCCGACGTCGATCCTGTTTGCCGAAGAACACCTGTGGGTGCTCGGCAACAAGGAAGGCAAGATCTCAAAGGTGGACCCGAAGACGAACAAAGTGGTGGCCACAATCGAGACGGGCGTACCGGGTGGCAACGGCAGCCTTGCCTTTGGTGAAGGCGCGGTGTGGGCGAGCGCGACGGGTTATCCGCTGACGCGAATCGACGCCAAGAACGACAAGGTGCTGCAGCAGTTTGCGGGTGAGGCAGGCGGCATGGTGAAGTTTGCCGCCGGTAGCGTTTGGCTGATCAATCCGGCCAAGCTGACCGTGACGCGTTTTGACCCGAAGCGGATCGCGCTGACGATTCCCGATTAAACCTTCAGGAACAACTGGCGCCGGTACATCCAGTACAGGACGCACCATTCGAGAAACAGCACGACGGGCCCGGCTGCAAACGCCGGGCCCAAATGTATTTTGAGCGAGTCTTCAATGGGCTTCTCGAGCACATGGGCGATCCAGTAGGCGGCCATTGAGTTCATGCCGATGACGACGAGCGGGAAGGTCCAGCGGGTGGATTTGGCATTCTCGATCAGGTAGCGGAACATGGCGAGAAACAGGTAGCAGATGCCGCCACTGAAGAGCGTCCAGGCGGGTGTCCATATGCGCTTGACGATCGGGTTGATCCCCGCAAAGTGCAACAGCAAGCCCGCGGCGACGAGGTAAAGACCGAGATTGCGGAACTGGCTGAGCGGCTTGCGGTCGATTACCATCTGGCCGGCGATGAGGCCGAGGATCATCGTGCCGAGGGTGGGGATGAAGCTGAGCGTAACGTAGCCGCCGCGATTGGCGATGAAGGGCTCCGGACGCGGGAAGAGATTGAGGAACCAGGCGTCGAAAGCGACGCCGAGGTTGTTGGCCTTCCACCAGTGAGCGGCAAAGGGTTGATCGGGCAATGGGTAGAGCGCCCAGGCGCCCCAGTAGCCGGCAAGGATCAGGCCGCAGGCGATCCACTGCTGGCGAGGGGTGGTGCGCCCAAGCAGGAACAGGAAGGGGTAGCCGAGGCCGATCTGGGTAAGCGTGTCTTCAAATGTGAAGTTGGTCTGGGTGGCATGGGTGGAGCGCAGAAAGATGCCCATGGCAATCAGCACGAGCGAGCGCCAGACGGCATGGCCAAACAGGTTCTTGAACGAGGCGCCTTTGGCAAGGCGACTGGAAAGAGAAAACGGCAACGCTACACCGACGAGAAACGAGAAGGAAGGCTGGATCATGTCGTGCAGCGAGCAGCCTTCCCATGGCACGTGGGATTGGTGAAAGGCGAGAAAGTCGAGCACGGGATTGGGCCAGGCGCGCGCAAGGCGCGAGAGGTGCAACACCTCGGCCATCATGAGCAGCATTACAAAGCCGCGATAAACGTCGATCGGGAGATTGCGAGTCACGCGAGAGCCAGTATATTCGGAAATGATGGATTGCAGAGTGGGATGCGCGGCCTGTTGTATCGTGCCTTCGATATCGTCGCCGATCCCGGGCATGCCGGAGGGCAAGCCGGCGCACACGAGGTGTGTGCAGTTGGGTCCGGCGAACGAATGTCTGATCTTTGGCCAGCCAGAGCGGCCGGCGGTTTGCTTAGGGTTTCAACCGTCGCGCGAGAACTGTGGCGAGAGCAATGAAGAAGCGATGCAGCTACTGGTGCAACTGGAGTTGGCGACGCGGCCCTAGGGCTTGAGCGGCGTTGGCTGCTGCGGCTCGTTGTCGCGACGAATCGGATTGAGTGCCTTCACACCCTTGGCAAGACGTCGAAACAGCCCTGGGCGTTTGATGCTTCCCTCTGGCTGGGGAACAGTGGGCTCAATGGCGGCCTTGGGTGCGGGTGCCGGAGCAAGCACCGGTGGATCCTCAATACGCCGGGGCTCAGGTTTCTGGATGGCCGTCTCCGACTTGGCGGCAACGGGCGGGGGCGGCACGGCGGCAGCGCTCGAAGGAGTGCGGGCTTCCCCCCAAACCGTGATCTTTGGTGGTTCGACAACACGCGGGGCGGCGGGCTGGCGCTTGGGCGTGGCACGACGAGTCCCCAAGCCAGCATCGCCTTGCGGGCTGATGGGGAGCTGCTTGGGGCCAGCCTGCAGGCCATTGTTGTTCTGCTTGGTGAGATCAAGTTCCTCAACGGCCGGAGGTAGCGGCTTGCTCACGATGGGGCGCGCTTCAACGCCAGTACGCCACATCAATGGGGTCATGACCGCGGCGACAATGCCGACGCCGATCGCGGCGGCCAGCATCGTGGAGCGCATCTGATTCTTGCCGGCGACGACAGGTGCCGGAGCCTTCTTTCTGGGCTTGTCGTCGATCAGGTCCTCCGGCGGCAGCGGCTCGGCGAACGAGTGGCTGTGCATGGCCGGTTGGGCGATTACAGGTTCAGCCTCAACTGGCGCCACGGCGGGACCTTCAAGAGCAGCGAGGAATTCATCGATGTTCTGGAAGCGGTCCTGCGGCTTCTTGGCCATCGCGCGGAGAATCGCCTCGTTGATGAAGGTGGGAATGGCCGGGTTGCGCTCGATGGGCGCTTGCGGGCGGAACTGCACATGCGCCTGCATCAGCAGGAATGCCGATTCCGCCTGGAACGGCCGCACGCCGGTAAGCAACTCGTAGAGAACCACGCCGGCTGAATAGATGTCTGTGCGGTGATCGATGTTCGTGGTGCCACGCACGAGCTCGGGCGACATGTAATAGGGCGTGCCCATCATGCCGCCAGCCTCGGTTACTGAAGCGTCGGTTACGTTCTTGGCAAGGCCAAAGTCGGTGAGCTTGACGCGGCCATCTTCACTCACGATGATGTTGGCGGTGGAAACATCGCGGTGCACCACGCCGTGCGAATGAGCATGCGCCAGCGCCAGCAGCACCTGCCGGATGACTACAAGCGATTGATCGAGGTTCAGACGGCGGCTGGCGAGAATCTTTTGCAGCGAAACCCCATCGATCAATTCCATGATCATGACAAGGTCGTCCTCAAGCCAGAAGGCATTGAGCACAGCGGCGATGTTGGGGTGATCGAGGCTCGCCTGCAGACGGATCTCGCGCAGCACGCGGTGGGCGTATTCCTGCGATGTGGGGCGTCCGCTGGAGAGGATCTTCATTGCCTCACGACGACGCGTGATCAGATGCTGCACCTTGAGCACGCGGCCATTGCCGCCAACGCCCAGTTCTTCAACGATCTGATAATGTCCTACCGATTCACCGATCTGCAGCGCCATGTGTGGTTACGTCCCGATGATGACCATGTAGAGAATCGCCGCGAGAATCAGGATCACCGTTAGCGCGACAGGCTTGGGAATGCCGTAGAACTGCGGTGGTGGCGCGGCGGGCGCCGGAATGGTCTCGGCCAGAATTTCTTCTGAAATATCGCGCGCAGCGCGGCTTGATTCTTTGCCGCGGCGCTTCATTTCTTCGAGGGCTTTCTCGATGTCCTCGGTTGGCTCAGGGCCAGCACCCAGGCTGATGCTCATCAGCGATTCACGGAATTCGCGAGCCGACTGGAAGCGCTCAGCGGGGTTCTTGGCGAGCGCCTTAAGGATCAGCGCATCGAGCTCGGCGGGAATGCGCGAGTTGAATTTGCTCGGGGGCTCGGGTGTGGTCTCGACGTGCGCCAGCATGACTTCAAACTGGCTTTCTGACTCAAACGGCAATCGACCAGTGATGAGCTGGTAGAACACGACACCAAGCGAGTACAGATCCGAGCGCGCGTCCAGTTCAGAGTTGGCCTGCACCTGTTCGGGCGACATGTAGTTTGCGGTGCCGATGGTGACGCCCGCCTGGGTGAGCCGGGGATCCGCCGTACTGCGCGCCAGAGAGAAACCACTGAGCTTAAGGTCGGCGTCCGTAGTCAGTACGAGCTTGGCGGGTGTTACGTCGCGATGCACCACGCCTTCGCGGTGAGCGCACTCGAGCGCCTCGAGCGCCTGCCAGACAAATTTGATCGAATCAGGCATCGATACCGGACCGAGCTCAAGGCGTTCGGCCAGCGTGGTGCCTTCGACCAGTTCGGTGGCAAGAGCGTAGCGATCTCCCAATTGGGTCGAAGATCGGTAGCTGACAATGTGCGGATGATTGAGCCGCGAGAGGATTTTGGCCTCGCGCAGAAAGCGCTCCAGACGCACCGGGTCGTTCTGCGTCGTCTCCGAGAGGACGCGCAAAACCTCGAAGCATTGTTCCGGAATGTTGCGAACTCTGTAGCTCGTACCTTCACGGCTACTCTCAATCACATCAATGATTTGGTAGTCGCCGATCGTGGTTCCAAGTTCAAAAGCCATCGGTCCCGCCTTAAAGCAGAGTACTGGGTACGAAAGTAGTATCGGCGAGGGAACCATAGTGAACAATGGGGCGTACACCTTAGCAGCACCCTCAGAAACTATTTGCACTGGGGTACTATGCTCAGCATGAAGAGGTGATAACGATGGACGCCGCACAAACAATTTCAAGCCTGCTGGGGATCGGTCTCGCCTCAGGTCTAAACCTGTATGCCGTCGTACTGACGGTAGGGGCGGCGCAGCACTTCGGCTGGCTGCGCGGGCTGCCGGAGTCGCTGGCGATGCTGGGGCACCCGGTGGTGCTGGTGGCAGCAGGGGTAATGTTTCTCGCCGAGTTTATCGCCGACAAGGTGCCGGGGTTCACGCCGATCTGGGACGGCATCCACACGTTTATCCGTCCGTTGGGGGCGGCGCTGATCGCCTTTGGTGCGTTTGGGAATCTCGATCCCCTGCCCCGGACGCTGGCGATGCTGGCCGCCGGCACGCTCGCCTTCGGGTCGCATGCCACCAAAATGGGAACCCGGCTCGCGGCACATACCGTACCGGAGCCGGTGACACATTCCGCCATCAGCGTGGCCGAAGACGTAAGTGTCGTCGGCATTCTGCTGCTGGCGTTCAACTATCCCTGGATCGCGATCCCGGTGCTGCTGGGCGGCCTGGTGGGCATTCTGCTCGCAATCCGGTTTGTGTGGCGAACGATTCGTCGCTTTCGCGGCGGCTACCGCGAAGCCATGTAAGCGCGCCATCCGCCGAAGCGGGTGATGTCGGTGGCATCCTTGAGCGCATAAGGCTCAGCGATGAAGCACTTCACCAGCCGGCCATCCGCCAGCCGTGCTGAACCGATGCCAAGCGGTGGCGGAATCTCGGCGACAAACGAACCGAATTCCGTGGCGGGCATAGCCCAGATCTCGACTTCGATACCCGGCCCGGCAAAACCTGGCGCGTGTTCCAACCCGGGCTTTGGCGGCGTTGAGTTTGCCAGCGCATAGAAGCGGTACTCGGGCGAGGTGCGCGTCGTCTCGCGCAGGTATGCGCCGCGCGAGGTGAGCTGGTGATTGAGCGGCATGCCTGTAAGGTGCGCCCCAAGCACCGCCACTTCGAGAAAGCCCGGAGGCAGGGGGCGCGACGACTTCTCGGCCAGATAAACCTGCGCGGTGGCGGTGAGCGAAGGCTCGGCCATCGCCGGCGCCATCAGCGTCACGCCGAACGGCAAACCATTGGGGCGGAAGCCAGCAGGAATCGCGAGGGCGCTGAGATCCAGCAGATTGACGAAGTTCGTGTAGTAGCCGAGCTGCGTGTTGCGTCCGATGGGGTCCGCGGCGATCTGGGCGTGCGTGAATGTGGTGCCGGTGGTGGGCAACAACAGGCAGTCCATCTTTGTCCATTCCTGCTCGGTGATCTTGCGCAGATCAGCGAGTTTATAGATGGAGCGATAGGTATCGACCGCGCTGTACTTGCGCGCGCCCAGGATGATGCGGGCCACCGTCGGGTCCATCTTTGCTTCGTTCGCGCTGGCAAAGGCCTCAATCGCGGCAAGACGTTCGGCCACCCAGGGGCCGCTGTAAAGCAGGTCGGCAGCCTGACGAAATGGGGCAAAATCAAACTCAACAATCGTGGCGCCAAGGCCGGCAAACTTCTCCACGCTCTGGCGGAACAACTTTTCGGCCTCCAGATCGCCAAAGAACTCCAGCTGACTCGCGCGTGGCACACCCAGCCGGAATTTATCTGGCGACCAGGCGGAGCCCTTCTGCCCGACGAGAGGGCGGGACAGAAAATCCGCGGCGTCCACCTTGCCCCCGGCAAGCAGCGCATGCAGCGCCGTCTGAGTATCGCGGGCAAAGATCGACACGCAGTCCAGCGTGCGACAGGCCGGAACGACGCCCGTCGCGCTAATCAGGCCACGTGTGGGCTTGAGCCCGATGATGTTGTTGAAGGCCGCGGGCACGCGACCGGAACCAGCCGTATCGGTGCCCAGTGAAAAATCCACCTGCTTGAGCGCCACGGCAACGGCGGAACCAGAACTGGAGCCACCCGAAATGTAGTCGGCGTTGTAGATGCTTGAGCAGGCGCCATAGGGCGAGCGCGTACCAACCAGGCCGGTGGCAAACTGGTCCATGTTCGTCTTGCCGATCAGGATCGCCCCGGCGGCTTCGAGCGCATCGACAACCGAAGCGCTGCGCTCCGGCGTGTAGGCGTAAGCCGGACAAGCCGCCGTGGTGGGCAAGCCCGCCACATCGATGTTGTCCTTGACGGCAAACGTCATGCCATAAAGCGGCCGGCTGGCCGCCTCGGGATGCTGCTCGAGGGCGACGGCTTTCGCCATCGCCTTCTCCTGCTCGACTTTGGTGATCCAGATCGGTTGCCGCGTTTCGGCGGCAATGCGTTCGTAGGCCTGGGCTACGGCTGCGGTGGGTTTCATGCGTGCGGCTCCGGTTGCAGAATGGCGAGAATCTGACCCGGCATCACGGCCTGGCCCGGTTTGCAATGCAGAGAATGCAGCCGGCCGCCACGCGCGGTGGCCACGGCCACTTCCATCTTCATCGCCTCAATGAGAATCACCTTCTGGCCGGGCTTGAGCAGATCGCCCTCTTTGGCCTCAATGCTCCAGATGCTGCCGGCGCTGGCGGCCTTGAGGGCCTTGAAGCCCGGTGGCACGACAATCTCGGGAGCAGCCTCCACAATGGGTTCGGCGTCATCGGCCACCTTGTCGGCGCCGATGGCGGCCCAACGCTCGCGTTCGGCCTGGAACGCGGCTCGCTGGGTCTTCTGAAATGCGGCCGTCGAGTCTTGGATCGAATCCAGAAATTTCTGGTATTCGGCAAGCTTGAACGTGCCTTGCTCGATGCGCAGCGGATATCGCCCGTTCGGGAAATCCTCACGCAGCTTCAGCAGTTCATCCGCGCTGACCGGGAAGAATCGTATGCGATCAAAAAAGCGGAGCAACCACGGATGATCGGGTTCGAACTCACGGGTGGTCCGGTACGTGTTCCACATCTGGATGGTGCGGCCGACGAACTGATAACCGCCGGGCCCTTCCATGCCATATACGCAGAGATATGCGCCACCAATGCCGACGCTGTTCTCCGCCGTCCACGTGCGAGCCGGATTGTACTTGGTGGTCACTAGTCGATGACGCGGGTCGAGTGGCGTCGCGACGGGCGCTCCCAGATACACGTCGCCCAAACCAAGTACGAGATAGCTCGCATTGAACACGATGTTGTAGACATCCTCGATCGAATCCAGCCCATTGATGCGGCGAATGAACTCGATGTTCGAGGGGCACCACGGCGCGTCAGGACGCACCGAGCGCATGTATTTGTCGATGGCAAGGCGCGTGGCCGGGTCGTCCCAGCTGAGCGGCAGCCATACTTCGCGCGAAGGCACTTCGGCGCCTTCAGCGGAATCAATCTGGTCCTCGGCGGTGGCGATCAGCTCGATCAGCTTCTCGCGGCTTACCAGCGAAGGATCGTAATGCACCTGGAACGAACGAATACCCGGCGTTACATCGATCACCCCGGCCGGCTTGCGCGCGAGGAACCAGTTATAAACCGCCTGCACACGGAATCGTAGCGGCAGATCGAGCACCAACTCGCCATACTCGATCAGCAGGTAGCGATCGCCCGCCTGCCGGAAGACCACGTCGTTGTGCGTCTTCACAATGGCCGGCACGCGCGCGCCATCCTTCTCAACGGCGCGGAAGCGAACCGTATCGCCCGCCTTCAATTGCCCGATCTTCCAGAGGTCACGCGAGGTGATTGTCGCCGGACAAACAAACCCGCCCAGGCTCGGCCCATCGGGCCCGAGGATCACCGGCATGTCGCCAGTAAAGTCGATCGCGCCAATGGCGTAGGCATTGTCGTGAATGTTCGACGGATGCAAACCGGCTTCGCCGCCATCCTTGCGCGCCCACTTCGGCTTGGGGCCGATCAGGCGCACGCCGGTGCGCGAAGAGTTGTAGTGCACCTTCCAGTCAGCGGCAAAGAACGTTTCGATGTCTTCGCTCGTGAAGAAATCAGGGGCCCCGTGCGGACCATACAGCACTTCGATGTCCCAGTGATTGCTGATCGCGGGCACAGCGATCGCCCGCGGCTCACCCACCACCGCCGAGCCGAGATGCAACACGTCACCAGTGCGCAGCGCGCGGCCGCCATGGCCACCAAAGTTGCCCAGCGTAAACGTGCTGCTGCTGCCGAGATAGCTGGGCACATCAAGCCCGCCGGCGAACAGAATATACGTACGCGCACCAGCTCCCTCCACCGTGCCGAGCTCAAGCAGCGCCCCGGCGGGGACGTCAATGGGCGTCCACCACGCAACGGGCTTGCCATCGAGTGATGCCTCCATCACCGCGCCCGTCAGCGCAATGCGCGTGGCGCAATGGAAGCTGATCGTCGGGCCGGCCAGCGTACATTCAAGGCCTGGCGCCCCATCCGCATTGCCGAGCAACTGGTTGCCGAGCGAGAAGCTCAGCGCATCCATCGGACCCGAGGGCGGCACGCCCACATCCCAATATCCCTGTCGCCCTGGCAGATCCTGCACGGTCGTCATCGTGCCGCCGTCAAGCACCTCAAAGGTGCGCGGCCGATAGACGAACGAGTCGGTCATCTTCGTGTAGACATCGCCACGGGTAAACTGCTCACCCACAACCAGCTCACGCAGGTAGCCAAGATTCGTCTCGATGCCATCAAGGCGGGTGGCGTCAAGCGCGGTGGCCAGTGCGCCAATCGCGGCTTCGCGCGTGTCGGCTCGCACGATCAACTTGGCCAGCAGCGGATCGTAGAACGCGGTGACATTTGTCCCCGAGCGCACCCACGAATCGACGCGCGTACCGGCCGGGAAGACCACATGGGTCAACAGCCCCGCGCTGGGCTGGAAATTCTTGTAGGGGTCTTCAGCATAGAGGCGCACCTGGATCGAAGCCCCGCAGGGCTTGGGCCGCAGGGATGCCAGATTATCCAGCTCCCGCGCCGCCGCGCGCACCATCCACTCCACAAGGTCGATGCCGGTGACCTCTTCGGTAACACCATGCTCCACCTGCAGACGCGTATTCACTTCAAGGAAGTAAAACTCCTCGCTCACCGCGTCGTAGACAAACTCCACCGTACCCGCCGATTCATAGCCAATCGACTGGGCCAGCCGCTCGGCCACGTCGAGCAACTGCTGGCGCTTCTCGTCAGATAAACCCGGTGCCGGCGTCTCTTCGATGATCTTCTGGTTACGCCGCTGCACGGAGCAATCGCGCTCACCAAGCGCAATTACTTCGCCCTTGCCATTGCCAAAGATCTGCACTTCGATGTGGCGCGCGCGCTCGACGTACTTCTCGAGATAAAGCCCGGCGTCCTTGAAGTTGGCGAGGCTCAACCGTTCCACACTTGCGTAGTTGTCGCGCAGCTCATCCGCCGTGCGGCACAGGCGCATACCGATGCCACCACCACCCGCCGTGCTCTTCAGCATGACGGGATAACCAATCCGCTCGGCCTCACGAACCGCTTCATCCGGCCCCGCCAGCAGGCCCGTGCCCGGCAACAGCGGCACATTGGCCGCCACCGCCAGCTCTCGCGCGCGGTGCTTCAAGCCGAAGGCGCGCATCTGGTCACCCGTCGGCCCAATGAACTTGATGCCCGCCGCCGCGCAGGCATCGGCAAACGCGGCGTTCTCACTCAGAAAGCCATATCCGGGATGGATGGCTTCGGCGCCACACTCTTTGGCGATCGCGATGATCTTGTCGCCAAGCAGATAGCTCTGCGCGGCGGGCGCGGGGCCAAGCAGGAACGACTCATGGGCCTGCTCAACATGCGCCGCGTGACGATCGGCCTCGCTGTACACAGCGACGCTCGCGATGCCCATCCGGTGCAACGTACGAAGAATGCGGCACGCAATGGCGCCGCGGTTGGCGATTAGAACTTTACGAAACATCCGCACCCCAGACCAGCAACCGGACAGGGGTTGGATTGTATGCATTACAGGGATTGTTCAACTGCGGGCAGTTGCTGATGACGACGGCCACGTCCATGGAAGCCTTCATCTCAACGTACTTGCCGGCTTCGCTGATGCCGTCTTCAAACGTCAGCTTGCCGGCCGGCGTAACGGGGACGTTCATAAAGAAGTTCACGTTCGAGGTGATGTCCCGCTTGCTTACGCCCCAGCTCGCCAGCGCCATGGTGAACGAGTTGCGGCAGTTGTGCATGTAGCGCTTCTCAATCGCGTAGCGCACCTGATTGGACTCGGCCGCACAAGCGCCACCCAACGTGTCATGACGGCCGCACGTATCAGCCGTGATCACCACGAGCTCATTGCCGAGATTCGAGAGCAGGCGCGAACCCGTCGTCAGGTAAATGCCGCCCTGGGCGTTGATCGTATCGAGCGCCGAATAGCGCTCGGTGAAGTCGTGCGAGTTGTAGAAAAGTGTATCGGCCGCCTGGTTGCCTTCAAGGTCAACGATGCGGAACGTCTGGCCCTTTTTTACTTCATGAATCCACCAGTCGCCAGCCGGCAACACGTGGTCATAGATGGCCTTTGCGGGGTCGAGGTGGCTTTCCACCAGTACGCGGTCACTCATGGCGGCTCCTTAGAGGAAATACCTTTCCGAATTGATGAAGCCCCGCGTGTTCTCAGGGCAGGAGATGCGGCAGATGTCGTCGGCAGCGGGCGACGCCACGCGGCGGAAGCTCAAGTGCACAGGCTTCGGCGTGTAGGTCGTAGCTGGATCGAGCGGGTGCGGATTCGTATCGATGATCAGCAACACGTTCATCTCGGCGCGCAGCTCGACGTAGTCACCGGCCTTCGAATTGCCAGGGATGAAGTTCATCTTGCCCACTTCGTCCACCTGGACTTTGGAAAAGAAGTTGATCTGCGCCTGCAGGTCGCGACGATCCATGCCAAACTTGGCGAGCTCGCGCATGAAGTTCTTGTGCGTCGAGGTGTACCAGTCGTTTCGATACTGCTGGTAGGCGTGTTCGCCATACTTGGCGCGCACGCTTTCATCCGTCGAGATCGTGCCGATCGGGTCATGCCAGCCCACCGTGTCGTGCGTGATCGAGCACAGCACACGGCCCATGTCCGAGTAGATGCAATGTCCCTTGGTGAGATGCGCGGTGTGCTGAGCCTTCAGCGTGTCCGGCATGTTGTAGCGCTCGACGAGGAGCTCGAAATTGAAAAAGGTAACGGGAACGTTGGCGCCGCCCTCAATATCCGTGATGCGCAGAGCAGTTCCGCGCTTGAGGACATGAGCAAAGCTGGCGCCGCCGCGCAACTCTTCTTCAAATAAAAGAGTATCGGGGGCCATAATGGCTCTCCTTTCGAGATTCAAATTGTCGTGGGGAAAAAGCTGGGAACTACAGACAGGAGGGAGGACCGCAGCATACGTCCATGGCCGTGATTCGCAGCATTACGCTGAGACTCACCTTGCGCTCGGTGGTGCGGACCATGGACGTCACGGTTAAGTGCTTAGGGTCGCACAATTAGCCGTTCGGCTGCAAGACAACTTTCATCAGGCCCGGCTCATTGGCATACAGCCGGTCAAACCACTCAACGCCCTTATCAAGCGGCGCCAGCGCCGAAATAATCGGATCCACCTTGATCGCCCCGCGGTTCAACAGGTCGATGCACTGCGGAAACTCGCCCGAGCTCGCCGCCGAACCTTGCAGACGAATCTGCCGGCTCACCACGACCTGCAACGGGATCTCCACCTTCGGCGTGATATTGCCAACCAGCGTCACCGCGCCACCCTTCTTGACACCATAGATCGCCGTCTCGATCGGCTTCGCCGCGCCCACCACTTCGATGGCGACATCGGCGCCGCGACCTTCGGTCAGCTCCTGCACGGCCTTGACGACGTCAACGTTCTTCGGGTTCAGGCCCACATCCGCGCCCAACTGCTTTGCCAGTTCAAGCTTCGAGTCTTCCAGATCCACCGCGATGATCTGGCCACAACCGGCCAGCCGCAACGTCTGCACCACCAGCAGCCCGATCATGCCCGAGCCCACCACCAGCGCCGAGGCGCCCAATTGCATCGGCGTCAGATTGACGGCATGCACGGCGATCGAAACTGCTTCGATCATCGCCGCGTAGTGATACGGAAAGCTGTCCGGCAGCTTGTAAAGAATGTTCTGCGGCACCGCTACATATTCGGCAAACGCGCCATGACGGCGGAACTCATTGCAGCTCACGCCCAGCACCTGACGGTTTTCACACAGGTTGATCTCGCCGCGCTGGCAGAAGTAGCAGCGGCCACAGCTCACCGTGGAATCGAACGTCACACGATCGCCCACCTTCCAGCCCTTCACATTCGCCCCCACTTCGGCGATGTCGCCCGAGGCCTCGTGCCCCATCACAAGCGGCGGAATACGCCGGCCCGTGCTGCCGTCATAGCCATGGATGTCGCTGCCACAAATGCCGCAAGCGCGCACCTTGACCAGAACATCATCAGGACCAATCTCGGGAACCGGAACTTCCGTTAGGGACAAGTGTTTATATTCGGTGAGTAATAAGGCTTTCATATGCGTAAATTCATCTCTGGGAGTGTAACGAAACACGCTCGAAAAGACGCTAACCATACATGAGGCAATCTATGGGTTGGCTTCGAGTACTCACCATCATATGTGCTTTTGGTGAGTTCGGCTTGGCGCAAGTGGCGCGGGTCTCGCCGGCACCGTTTCTGCAACTGCCAGGTGTGGCGGATTCCAACAGCCCTTCCCACTGGACGGGCGACAAGCTGGTGATGTTCAATTCCGACGGCATGCCCCTGCGCAGCGAGGGCGACAGCATCGCCAATCTGGGCCGCAGCCGTGCCACCCGCTTCTACACCTACGAGCACGTGCCCATGTGGATCGAGGCCACCTACAAGGCGCCCGACGGCACGCTTTACGCCTGGTACCACCACGAGATTTTCTCCCACTGCCCCGATAATCCTGTCTCCACTCCCGTCATCGGCGCTTTGCGCTCGGATGACGACGGCCTCACGTTCTTCGATCTCGGTATCGTTGTCAGCCCGTCGGAGGAGCCCAACTGCTCCACCAAAAACCGCTATTTCGCCGGCGGCAATGGCGACTTTACGGCCATTCCCGATAACACGGGCGAATACATCTACATTCTGTACTCCAATTACTCCGGCCCCACCGAACAGCAGGGCATCGCGATTGCCCGCATCGCGATTTCCGACTTGAACGACCCGGTCGGCAAGGTCTTCAAACACCACCTTGGCGAGTGGCTTGAGCCCGGCCTTGGCGGAGTGGAAACGCCGATCTTCGCCGCCTCTTCGGATTGGTCGAGCGAGGCTGCCGACGCCGTCTGGGGCCCCAGCGTCCACTGGAACACGCACCTTGAGCGCTTCGTAATGGTGATGAATCACACCTGCTGCTCCACCGACTGGCCGCAGGACGGCATCTACATCAGCTATGCGCTCGATCTGGCGCACCCCGAGACCTGGTCACAGCCCACGCGGCTACTGGATGGTGGCGGCTGGTATCCCATGCTGATGGGTCTGAGCTTTGGCGACACCGACAAGTTGTCGAGCGGAACGGTGCGATTGTTCATGGGCTCGGACAGCCATTACATGGTGGATTTTGATTGGGAGGACGAGGCGCCGAAGAGCGAAGAGGATGAGGCGAGGTGGCGGAGGGAGTGAGATTCGAACTCACGGTAGAGTTTCCCCTACGACGGTTTTCAAGACCGGTGCCTTAAACCGCTCGGCCATCCCTCCACCTACCAAGCTATCAAATTTTGACCGGTTTGCCGCTACGAGAACTGTCTTCGGCTGCCTGAATTGCGTTGCTCACGTGGAAAATCTCATCGAGCGTCAGCGACGCCGGCTTGTTGTTGTAAACCGCATCAAGCCATTCGGCAAACAAATGCCGCCTCTCGGGCAGCTTTTCGATCTTGCGCGGCTTGCCCGCATCGCTCAACACCGTCACGCCTGTCGCCGCGGTGTACTCCACAACACCCTTGGTCCCCGCCACGCGCAACCGGTCATCCTCGTGCGTCGGCGCTGTATCGGGCCGCAGATAATCCATGCGCATCTCGGCGATGCCGCCGTTGTTCAGCTTGAACACCGCGCCCACCACGTTCTCGCGCTCGCCGATTGAAGGATCCTTGACGTTCGCCTGCCAGCAGAACACCTCGGTCATTTTGAGCTTGCTTGAGAAGTGGAACAGGTCCACCAGATGCGGCCCAATCCAGAGCATCGTGCTGCCATAGGAGGCGCGCTTGTTCTTCCACAAGCTGTTGGCCCCGCGCCGGTAGCTCTTCTGCCCGCCAAGCAACAGCGGCTCGCCGATCTCGCCGCTATCCACAATCTCGCGGATGGCGAGAAACGGCGGCGCATAGCGAAGCGGCACCAGCATACCGAGCTTCGCCTTGCCGGGCGCGGCCAGCTTCTGGATCTTCGTGAGGTCCGCCCGCTGGATCGCGAGCGGCTTCTCGGCCACGCAATGGATGCCACGCTCAAGGGCGGCAATCACGGCCTTCGCGCGGGCGCCATCATCATTACAGACGGCCACCACATCTGGCTTTACCTCATCGAGCATCTTCTCCTGATCGCGATATGGCTTGGCCTTCTCCATGCCCTTGCTCTTGAGCAAGCCCGCCAGCGCTTCGTCGCTGTACTCGCACGCGGCGACGATCTCCACATCGGGCAACATCGGCAGCGGCGTCAGAATCTCCGCCAAATGCCCGTCACGTCCGATCACGGCCACGCGCACCTTGCGCGGCAGCGCCACCGGGGCGGCCATCGCGGAGGCGGCGATCGCCGAGGCAAACCACTGCCGGCGATTCAACTGGCTTACTAGCTCTTGCATGATCGCTATTATCTATCACGCGATACACTGAAGGATCAATGAACACTCGCCGCATTATCTGCACCCTGATCGGCATGTGGATGGGAGCCTGTATCTTTATGGCTGCCGTTGCCGCCTACAGCTTCCGCAACGTGAACGAACTGATCACCAACCCCGCCGCCGAACTGGCGCCGGTCTTCAAGGTGCTTGGCTCAGAAAAGATGCGGATGATCGCGCGCTATCAGGCGGCCGAATTCAATCGCGGCATGTTCGAGGGCTGGGGCCTGGTGCAGATTCTATTGGGCCTCGTGATCTTCGGGCTCTTTCTGTTCGGCACCAAGGAAGGTAAGCTCACGCTCGGCCTTTCGCTCTTCATGGTTTTGCTCAGCGCCGGAATGCACCTGCTCGTGACGCCGTCGATCGTCGGCTACGGACGCTCACTCGATTTCGTCGCGCAGGACAAGGAACTCGACCTCCGTCGCCGCGTGCAGACCTTCCACACCACTTATTCTTCGCTCGAAGTAGTCAAGTTACTCACGGGCACAACCATCCTGGTGATGCTATATAGGGAGGGCCGGCGGCGTTCAAGCCGCGCTGGTGAGGATGCCTACGAAGGGCTCTAGTCGGTAAAGACGCCGCGGGCGCGCAGCACGTCATCCACCAGCGTCATCAGCTCTTCACGCGTGATCTCAAAACGGTCTTCGCGCTTCATCGCGATCATGTCTTCGGCGGCAATCGGCGGCTCGGGTTCGGCGCCAGCCGGGAACTGGATGCCATAGCGCGAACGGGCGGCCATCAGGCGATCCACTTCGCGGCGCGGCAGCAATCGCGGCCCACCCAACACTTCCGCCACCAGCGCAATGCGCGAGAGATGTTCCACCGTCTCAAGGCGGAAGAAGGCCTGCTCCAGGCTCGACCCGTAGCAAACGGCGCCATGGTTGGCCATCAGCAGCGCGTCATGATTCGGGATATAGGGCACCAGCTGACTGCTCAATTCCGGAGTGCCGGGCAACCCATAGTTCGTCAGCGGCACCGTGCCAAGCGTGACAACGGCCTCCGGCAGAATCGCCAGATTGAGCGCACGCCCCGCCACGGCAAATCCGGTTGATACCGGCGGATGCGCATGGACGACAGCGTTGACATCCGAGCGCAATTTGTACACCGTGCAGTGCATCTGGATCTCGGTGGTGCAGGCCCGCGCGCCTTCGAGCTTGCGGCCTTCAAGATCAACCACCAGCATGTCCTCAGCTCGCATCATGCCTTTGCTCACGCCCGTGGGAGTGCAAAGGATGCGCTCGGCATCCAGCCGGACACTGATGTTCCCATCATTGGCCGCAACCCAGCCCTTCTGGTACATCAGCTTTCCGACTTCGACGATTGATGCTGCAATCTGCTCGTACGACATCTGGAACTTTATACTCTACACAATTCGATGGGACGGTGTCGCCCGGTTTTGTGGATCAGTCTTTATTGTAGACGTGTTTGTTCTTGAAAATTGCCTCGCCCAGCGTTTCCTTCACCGCCTGGCGCAGCGCATTATCGCCCTTCATCAGCAAATCCTTGAACTTCTGCTCGGGCCGGCCGCGGAAACTGGTGACGTGGTATTCCGGATTGCCGTCCACCGGCTGCAGGGTAAAGAAGTAGTTCGAGACGCAGGTGCGCGTGCCACTGTGGCGAATCGGACTCACGCTATGCCATGAGGTCTTGTCGGTCTGCATCACGGCGAGACGGTTATAGCGGCTCTCGATCGTGCGCGGCTTGCCCTTCGGGCCGTCGTCCCACAGCTCAAGATTGCCACCGTAGTCCATCTGCCAGCCGGGCGTCGTGTAGTAGAGAAGATTCAGCGCCCGGTAGCGCTTGCGTTCAAAGTCGTGCGAGTTGTCCAGATGGGGGTTCAAAAAGTGGCCTTCCACCATGGCGCTGATGCCACCGGCATAGAGATGCTCATCTGGGAAAAGCCCCTCGATACCGCAGATCTCGCCAATCACTTCTACAATCGCGGGGTCCTGAAACGCGTAGATCGTCTCCTCAAGAATGCCGGCGTACTGGTTCATCTGATAGCCGACATACTTAAGCTCGCCAAGATGATTCTTGAGGTTCATCCGCTCGGTGGTGGGAAAGCTCTTGGCAATCTCGCTGGCCAGTTCCGCCGGCAGCAGATCATCCACCACAAAGCTCTTGACGGTGCGCGGCAGCGAGAATTCAGCCGTCGCTTTCGGGGCGGCAACGCGCAACCTCTCGAGCAACAATTGAGCGATTTGCTTGCGGTTCCAGGACATGGCGAGTACACCACCACTTTACAATCAAAGTGTGGAGCAAAGACCGATATGCCCGAATTGCCGGGCCTTCATCAGCCGGGCAGACCGGGTGTGTCCCTATTGCGAATTTGAGCTGATTCCCTCGCGCGGCGTCAATGTGGATGCGACGCGGGCCATTAGCGGGCTACTCCCGCAGAACGGTCAGTTGACCAATTACATCCTCGGCATCAACATCTTCCTGTACCTGGCCTGCGTGCTGTTCGACGGCCAGA
>CAZBTA010000031.1:5407-31923 GCA_964494515.1 uncultured Bryobacter sp. | reverse complement strand
CGGGGTAGCCGGATTCGAAGAAGCGGGTGCCGTTGGTGCCCGGGATCTTCAGTTCGTCCACGCCGCGATTGGGGCCGAGGCCCGGCTGTTCGACGTTGGTGTCCATCAACGTGTAGCCAAAGTAGGCGTCGATGATGAACGTCGGCTTCACCGTGTAGGTGGTGGCCAGCGTACCGGACCACGTGGAGCCAAAACCCTTGCCGGGGTTACCGAAGGCGATCGGGCCGCCGCCGATATCGCCAAACGCCGTCGGCGCCAGCATGTCGAACTTGAGGTAGCTCAAACGGGCAAACGACGTCCAGCGGTCATTGATGTTGTAGTTGAACTTCGAGTCGAACGTGCGACGATCAAACGCCGCGCCGCCGGTGGCGAAGTAGTTGTTGTTCGGAATGCCGTTCGGCGCCGGGTTGTTTTCCTGCGGCAGGCGCGACATCAGCAGCGCCGCCGTGGGATGAATCCGCGAGGCCGGAATGATGTTGCCCACGAAGGGCTGCCGTCCCGTGCCATTCGCCGCGCCCGTCAAAGGATCATAGATCGGTAGCGACGAAGTGGACAGGTTACCGGTACGCATCATTGCCGTCGGCACCGTCTGCAGCGCGCCGGCAAAACGACGGTCGTAGCTGTCTTCCCAGCTACCGAAATAGAACAGCTTGTTCTTGATGATCGGACCACCGATGCGGCCACCAAACTGGTTGGACACAAACTTCGGGTTCTGCTGGTTGGCCGGCAGGAAGAAGTTGCGCGCCTGTGACCAGTTGCCCTGGTGGTAGTGGAACAGCGCACCGCTGAGCACGTTGGAGCCCGAGCGGATGCTGACGTTCACCGATGCGCCACCGGCAAGGCCCTGCTCGGCATCGAACGTGTTGGTAACGATGTTCACCGTTTCGATCGACTCAAGAGCCGGCACGTAGCTGGCAATGTGCGGCAGCCATACGTTCGTGGCGCTGGCGCCATCGATGCGTGTGTTGTTTGAAGCCGTGTTGTTGCCGTTCGTCTGCCACTGCATGGCGCGCGAAGGATTCGACGGCACCGAGTGCGGCGTCGAAGGCGGCGCAATACCGGGCAGTGTCACAAACAGCGCCTGGTAGTTGCGGCCATTGGCCACCGGCAGTTCAGTCAGCGTCTTCGCGGTGATTTCCGAGCGGACTTCCGCGCGATCCGTTTGCAGCGTCGCGGCGTTCGCCTCAATCGTCACCGACTCATTCACCTGACCCACCGTCATCTTCAGATCGATGCGGGTGACGGTGTTGACGGTGACTTCAACGTTTTCCTGGCGGGAGGTGCGGAAGCCATCCTTCTTGATCTCGACGTCATAAAGACCGTTCTGGATCGTAGGGATGTTGTACGTTCCTTCGTCATTGGTGACGGCGGATCGTGTTGCCCCGGTCTCCCTGTTTTTCACTGTTACCGTAGCCCCAGGTATCAGTGCATTAGAAGCATCAGTGACGGTCCCCGTGATGGAACCATAAAGGGTTTGAGCGTAGGAGGCACCTGCTGACAAAAGCAAGGTCAGCAACAATGCGAGCCCTACACCCTGGAGGGTTCGAAAGTTCAGTTTTTTCATTTAGAGAATCCCCTGTTAGAACTCTGGGCAAGAATTTATCACAATCGAAACCCGGTGAAAACCCCACTGAAATTAGCCTGCGGACGGGATTGCCGACTGCGCAGGATCGCGCGTAAGCTCAAACTCACCTCGTGAGGTGGCTGAATGCCCAGCGCATTCCATGCCTTCAACGGCAGAATGAAGTCTCGTTGGGGACTTGCGAGGATCAACTGCCGCAGGGCATCAAGATCCTTGCACAAGACAACATCAGCGCGGTTTTCCGGGCTTTGCAGAAACTGCCCAGCAGGCACGGCGATGCCCAGTTTTTCAAAATCGAGTGGCCCATTCGGCGGCAGATGCTCGACCAGAAAGACGTAGCGCACCTTGGCCCCGGGATAAAGGCTTGACCGCAGTTGGTCATCAGGATCGAGATGCAGAACCTCACGCCCGGCAAACTCGGGCGTAATCGGCAACTGTGGCTGCGCCACCGGCCAACCCGCAAACACACCCAGTACTCCAATCGCCCAGATCGGGGCGATGGGGCCGCGACAGGCAAGCAGCAGCGCCGGGGCGAGCGGCGCCAGATACGTCGTGTTGCGATAGCTGTAAGCCATGATGCCCGCCAGCAGAATCGCCACCCACACCAACCCCGCACGCTCCCACCGCCGCGCGGCCAATGGCAGTGCAACCGGCAACAACCACAGCAGCCGCGGCAGATAGAATCCAGCCCATCCTTCGCTCGATGCCTGCACCGGCGCATCAAAGGCGTACCCCAGCAGTTCCACCCCCAGGTACTCGGCGAGAAACCAGTCGTGGTTGGCCCACCACTGGTAGACGTGCCAGGGCAGAGCAACAGCCGCAACCGTTCCCCCCATCACCAGCCACTTGCGCCAGGAGGGTCGGGCATACAAAAACAGCCCCAGCGGCAGCACGCCTGCGAACCACTTGGTCATCACCGCCAGGCCCACCCACAAACCCACCTGCGCTGCAGCCCAGCGCCCCTCGAGCTTGGGATCCCGAATCCACACCAGCAGCGCCAGCAGGTAGAACAACGTCAACAGGTCATCCATCAGGACAAGCCCGGCGCGCTCCCGCCACAGGTTGCACGATGCAAGCAGCAGCCACCCTACCGGGCCCGTGATGTGGAACACCACGCACAACACGCCGGCGGCCGCGAGGACACTTGGCAGTCGCAAGCTCCAGGCCGCTACGCCAAAAGTCTTGACAGATGCCGCGCTGAGCCATTGCAGCAGCGGGGGCTTGACGAGTAGAGGTCGACCAAGAAACTTTGGCGTCAGCCAGTCTTCACCCGCGGCCATGCGTAGCGCGCCATGCGCATACAAAGCTTCGTCCTGCGCAGGCGTTCCGGCAACCGGGTCCAGGGGAACCGTGGCAAGCGGAGCCTTGCCCAGGCCAACAATCAGGCAGGAAAGAAGAAAGACGCCAACAAGCAGGTAGCGATTAGTAGCCCAGGGGCCGGGCGTATACGATTTCGCCAGATTCACGCTCTGGCAGCTTAACATCCACCCCTTCACTCATCAATTGAGCGCCGCTCATCACCAATTCTCGCGGGTCGTCAGCAAATGTCACGCGATACAGCGTCTGGGGCCACAGGCCGCGAAACACGAGTTGGTAGCCATCGGCCTCGGCATTGTCCCGCATCACAAAGGCAACCGCATCGCCACGCGAGGCATTGAAGCTCTGGATCGCGTCAATGGCGCCCAGCTCCGGTCGATCTGTCAAATGCATTACCTTGCCGCTCTGCACCGTGTGGCGCAGTTCCTTAAACCGCTCCACTTCAACATCGAGGAACGCAAGATCTTCCTTGCTCAACTGTGTCAGCTTGTTCATCAGGATCCATGGGCCGCCAAACATAAAGCTGCGCGTGTTGTAGGCAGTCATCGGAGCGGCAGGCATGTAGCGATCCGTGTAGCGGGGCGGGAACGGGAAGGTCGCGCCAAACATCCCCTGCCGCGCACCGAGGGATCCGGAGGCATCATTGGTGATCGATGTCACGTAATTGCGCACCATCGAGAACGTCATCATGTTGCCGCCGTTGGCGCAGTTTTCCCAAACCACACCCGGCGTCCGGGCCTGGATCTCACGCAGAATCCGATTCAGCCCTTCGTGGCCGGCATAGTTCCAGTCGCGCGGGTCATAGCTAAGGCCGGTGTTCTTGCACTCCTTCACCATCGTCTGGCCATCCTGCAGCACCCAGTCGACGTTGAACTCGCGGATCATCCGTACGCCTTCTTCAATCACCCAATCCTGGACCGGGCGATGTCCGAGAGCGAGCGACACGGCGCCGTGATAGTTGTAATTCGTCGAGCAGGCCCATGACGGGTTTTCGCGCAATACGGGCGAGTTGGCCATCGCTTCGCTGATCACAAAGTGCAGGCCGAACTTCATGCCCTTCGAATGGACGTAGTCCGACAGGGCGCGCATACCGGAGGGAAACTTTGCCGGGTCCTCCACCCACTCGCCCATCTGTTTGGCCCAGCCGAGATCGACGATAAACAATTCCACGCCGTGCTCGGCGGCGATGTCTACCTCGCGACGCAGCGTCGCCTCATTGATCTGCTTTTCGTATCCCCAACTGTCCCAGGCGATGTAGGGAAAATTGGCATCCGGCGTACGCGGGGCAATCGCGGCTTCGGCGTAGCGCTGGGTGCGAAATCCGGCTTCGTCCCAGTCACCCTGAAACACCCCGATAAAGCTGGCTGGAGATTCGTAGACGTCATTGAACGTAACGGGATGATGCAACCCACGCGGGCTCACCCCAAGCGCAAGGCTCGTATCGGTGCGCTCCACCGTGGCATCTGCAAGGCCGTCAAATTCCCATCCGGCAAACACGCCCGTGTCATCCGCTCGGGCGATGGCAAACCAGGTGCACTCAAGGCCGCCCGCCCCTGTGAGCAGCGACACTTTCTGGCTGCGGCCTTCGAGCGGAGTAGCGTAGGGCTCAAAATTCCGGCCGCCATCGAGCACGCTCCACTGGTTCACCCGGAACACGCGCACGCTGCTCTCATCCTCGTTTTCAAACTCGTAAGGCAGGATGTTGTTCCCGCGGATGTAAATAGAAGACGCCCGCAGGTTCTTCACCCGCAGGCGTTGATGAATGACAGGATGGCCGGGATGAATTTCAAAGAGGACTTCAAACTCAAACCGTTCGGACAGGTCACGAAAAAGGATTGAAAACCCGCGACCATTGTTGCGCCCGGAGTACTCCTGCTGCCCAACCAGGCGCAGCGGAGTACGGGCGTCAAAGTATTCGTCGTTGATCTGGACATCGATCGGAGAACTCGGGCTCCCCTGTGCCGCCTGCCAAACTACCCGGCCACTGGCGTCAACAAGATCCACCCATTGAAACGTCTGGTCGGCGCCCATTTGAAAACGGGCGCGCACCCGTTCGTTTCCGATCGTCCAACCCGTCTCCGGGCTGTAACGGAAGAAGACAGGATCTTCAACCTGTGTGTGTACGGCTGACAACGAGCCAAGCACAACCAACCCCGCAATCAAGCGGAGCAGTTTAGTACTTCGGAACGCTCGGGTCCACCTTGTCACTCCAGGCTAAGATGCCTCCTTTCATGTTACGAACACGGGAGTAGCCGCTTTGTTTCAACAAATCGACTGCTTTCGCGCTTCGCATGCCGCTCTTGCAATGGCAAACGATGTTTGCATCCTTGGGCAGCTCACTCAATCTCATCGGCAATTGGCCGAGCGGGATTAGGGTTGCTTTAGGAATGGACGCAATTTGATACTCATGAGGTTCCCGGACGTCGACCAAAATAAAGTCTTCACCCGAGTCGATCATGGCTTTCACCTCAGTTACTTCGAGGTCGCCCGTACTAACCGGCGGCGCAGCGGGTGCGTCCGGAATGCCACAGAATTCCTTGTAATCGATCAGTTCCTTCACCACGCTGCACTTACCCGACGGACAATCCGGGTTGCGGCGCAGCTTCAGCTCGCGGAACTTCATATTCAGGGCGTCATACAGCATCAGCCGCCCGGTGAGCGGAGTGCCCACGCCGAGGATCAGCTTCACCACTTCTGTCGCCTGAATCAGGCCCACCGTACCCGGCAGAATCCCGAGTACGCCGCCCTCGGCGCAGCTCGGCACCAGTCCCGGCGGTGGCGGTTCCGGATAGAGGCAGCGGTAGCAGGGCCCGTCTTCGGTCGCGAAGATCGAGCTTTGCCCTTCAAAGCGGAAAATCGAACCATAAACGTTCGGCTTGTTCAGCAAAACGCAAACATCATTCACCAGGTAACGCGTCGGAAAGTTGTCCGTTCCATCAGCGACGATGTCATATTGCGCCACAATTTCCTTGGCGTTCTCGCTCGTCAGCGGCACTTCGTGCTTGACGATCTTCAGGTGCGGATTGATGTCGAGCATCCGGTCCGCGGCCGAATCGATCTTCTTGCGACCAATATCCTTGGTGCCGTGGATCACCTGCCGTTGCAGATTCGACACATCCACGACGTCAAAATCCACCAGCCCGATCGTGCCGATACCGGCAGCGGCCAGGTAAAGGCCAAGCGGCGCGCCGAGCCCGCCGGTGCCTACCAGCAACACCTTGGCGTTTTTCAGCTTGATCTGGCCTTCCATGCCCACTTCGGGCAGGATCAGGTGGCGGGAAAACCGCTGGATTTCTTCGTTCGAAAGCTGTGTGGCCATCTTAGCGGCCTCCGGCAATGCTCGGAATGATGGACAACGTGTCGCCGCCGGCAATCTCGGTGGCTTCCTTCGACAGGTAGCGGATATCTTCGTCGTTGACGTAGATGTTCACAAAGCTGCGCAGCTTGCCTTCATCGTTGTACAGATTCTTCTTCAGATCCGGATGCGCGGTGGTGAGCGCGGCAAGCACTTCGCCTACCGTCGCGCCAGCGGCTTCAACCGTATCGGCCCCGCCGGTGAACTGACGCAGGGGAGTGGGGATCAGGACTTTGGCCATATGAGTTCCTCTTCTGTACTGGCGGTCTGGTCCACGTCAACCTGGAAGCACTTCGCATCGACCACAACTCGCGATCGCACGCTCATGACGACGTTGGAATAGAAAGGCCAGTGGTTCTTCAAATCAGTTTGTGAAAAATAGGCACCCTCGTCGGGATGCGAGTGGAAAAATCCGAGCACGCCCAACTGCAGCTCACGGGCTTTGCGCTCGGCGGCAATCTGGTCACGCGGGTCGATCTCGAATCGATCCTTTTGTTCGCCTTCGTAGGCGTTCTTGCAGGCAACGGCGATGGTCGCCACGCGCTTGCCGGCGCTCTCAGAGCCAATCAGGATGCCACAGCATTCGTTGGGATAGCAGGCTTGCGCATGGTCCACCATTACGGCCCATGCTTCAGGAGTGAGTTCAATCATGCCAAAAGGGTTCGCTCAAGTACTTCGCCGCGCCGTCGCACAGCACGGTTACCACCACACCAGTTTCGCCTTTTTCCGCCAGCGCCGCTGCCACTTTGGTGGCCGCCACCACGTTGGCGCCGGCCGAAATGCCGACCAGCAGGCCCTCTTCGCGAGCCAGCTTCTTCGTCATCGTGTAAGCGTCTTCGGTGGCGATCCACAGGTTCTCGTCCGCCAGTTGCTCGTCGTAGATGCCGGGCACAATGGCCGACGGCATGTGCTTGGTGCCTTCAATGCCATGAAAGCCCTGATCCGGCTGGGCGGAGATGCACTTCACATGGGGCAGTTCGCGCTTGAGCCGGCGCGCCGTGCCCGTAAACGTTCCACTGGTGCCCAACATGGCAACAAAGTGCGTCACCGTGCCGTGGGTCTGGCTCAGGATCTCAACGGCGGTTGAGTCAAAATGCGCCTTCCAGTTGGCCGGGTTGTTGTACTGGTCCGGGTAGAAGTATTGGTCCGGGTCGGCCTCATAGACCTCGCGGCACTTGAGGATCGCGCCGTCCGATCCAGCACCCGGATCGGTAAGGATAAGTTCCGCGCCATAAGCCTTCAGGATCGACTTGCGCTCGGGGCTCGCATTCTGCGGGAGGCACAGCTTTACCTTGTATCCCAATGAGGCGCCGATCATCGCGTAGGCAATACCGGTGTTGCCGCTCGTGGCGTCGAGAATCGTGCGCGATTTGGTGAGGCGGCCGGTTCGCTCACCATCCAGAATCATGTTCAGACCAGGACGATCCTTGACACTTCCGCCGGGATTGAGGAATTCCGCCTTGCCCAGAATCTCGACGCCGGGGTAGCGCGACGAGATCGCCGGCATGCGCAGCAGCGGCGTGTTTCCAATTGCATCGAGCAAAGACTCGCCATTTTGGCGCTTTTGAAAAGCTGCAGCTTGCACGTGGGGCCCTATGCCTGAACGATAGCATAATTCTCGCTAGAGATTAGGTAGATTCCACCGCATAGCATGTTCATGCCATAGCCACAGCTACACGAAACGGATTGAATAGTGGGCGAGGAAACCATGATCGCAGCCAACGGCGTTTACTCCAGCTCTGACAGTGCCCGTGGCACTGCCGCCCTCCTTGCTCGCCTCGAAGACCAGCAGACGGCCGAAAATCTCCACCGTCTGCTCGACAAGCTTGACGTGCTCGCCTTTGCCGTCGAGGCGGCCGACGGGCTGCTCCGGCGGGGCGAAACCATCGCCGATGCCGTGGGGGAATCGCTGTCTGACGCCCGGCGTCTGGCCTCGGCCACGCTCGGCCCGGTTACGGATGCCGCCAGCGGCCTCGGGCCGCAATTGCCGCAGATCGCTCGTGCTGGCGTTGATATCGCCCAGTTGATGGCGACGCCCGAGTTTCAGAACCTCACCCATAGCGGCCTGCTCGAGCGCCTCGGCAAGCGCGAGACGATCGAGAGCATTCATTCGTTGCTGAATCACCTCGAACTGCTGGCCATGGCGGCCACCATGCTCGATGGATTCATTCGCCGTGGTGACCAGTTGGTCGAGAACATGAGCGGCATGATCGCCGAGTTGCGCAAGGATGGCTCAAGCATTTCCCAGGCCGACATCGACAGCATGAAAGAGGCGGCGCAAAGCATGATCTCCGTCGCCCGCACCATGCACTCCAGCCACATCTTCGAGGAGCTTCCACGGCTGCTCACTACCCTTGTCGAGCTCATCCGCTCTGGCGTGTTTGATCCCGGCACGGTGCGCGTGCTGGCTGAGGTAGGTTCCGCCGCCACGGCCAGCTACCAGAAGACACTGAACGAAAAGCCGTCGGGCCTTGGGCCCTGGGGCTTGTTTCAGGCGCTGGGAGATGAGAATGTACAGAAGTCCATGGGCTTCCTCATTGCCATGGCGCGAAACTACGGTAAGACTTTGAAGTAGACGCCATGCACGAACTCTCCCTCAGCTACTCGATCGTCGAGAACGTGCTCGAAGCCCTTGCTGGATGCGAGGTCGAGTCGATCTCCAAAGTGCGTCTGGCGATTGGCGAGTTGAGTGGAGTCACGGTGGAAGCGCTCGAGTTCAGCTTTCCCATTGCCGCTGCTGGCACTCCTGTCGAGACCGCCCGCCTTGTCATCCGTCGTGTACCCGTGTCCGTTTATTGTTCCGCCTGCGAGGCGACCGGCCAACTGGAATCCATCCAGTACTTCCGCTGCCCCACGTGCGGCACTCCCACCGGCGACATCCGCGCTGGTAAAGAATTAGACATCGAAGCTATCGAATACGAGCAAGCCCATGCCCACGCAAATTCTGGAACTCCGGCGTAACATCCTCAACCACAACGACCAGTTGGCGCGCTCGCTGCGCGACCGCCTGCATGACGCGGGCGTCACCACCTTCAACTGGGTATCGAGCCCCGGCACCGGCAAGACCGAGTTGCTGCGGCGTGTGCTCGAAAATCTCATCGCCCGGGGCTTGCGCACCGCCGCTCTGGTCGGCGATCTCGCCACCGATAACGATGCCCAGCGCCTGGCGCTGTCCGGCTCGCAGGTGCGCCAGATCGAGACGCACACTATCTGCCACCTCGAGGCCAAAATGGTCGAAGAGCATCTCGCCGGTTGGGACCTCAACGCCATCGACCTGCTCTTTATCGAGAACATCGGCAATCTCGTCTGCCCCGCCGGCTGGGATCTCGGCGAAGATGTCCGCGTTGTCCTGCTCAGCGCCACCGAAGGGGAGGACAAGCCGCTCAAGTACCCCAAACTCTTCAACAGCGCCGACATCGCCGTGATCACCAAGATGGATCTCGCCGGCCCCTGTGAGTTCAATCTCGAGCTCGCCAAAGAGAATATCCGCAAGATCCGCCCCGGCATCGAGATCTTTGAAACCTCCGCCCGCAAGGGCATCGGCGTTGAGGAATTCACCAACTTTGTCGCCAGCTTTCACCACGCCCCTCAGGCGATATAGTTTGGGGGTGAGGTGTTGTTGAGTCTCGACCGCACAGCCAGCGCGCAACAGCTTGATGCCCTGCGCGCCACCTCGCGGATTGTTCGTGATGAGCTCGACACAGCAATTCTTTGTGGCGCCCTTGCTCGCCATGCCACACGATTGTTCCGCACAGAGCGCGCCGCCTTGCTCGTGCTCGAAGGCACTGAGGTCGTCGCCCGTGCCGCAAGCATCGACGGCGGCCTGATCACCGCCTTCCCTGTTAACCTGAACCGCAACGAAGCCCTGGCGAACTTCGTACTGCGCCACCATCAGGCCTATCTTGAAAACTCACCCACCGCCCAGCATGCCCCCTGCTTTGCGCGCGATCTGTCGACCCGCAATCTGTTGACCGTACCGATCTTCAATCACCAGCGCGGCATCATCGGGCTGCTCGAGCTGCACAATCGCCGCGACCGCGCCTGCTTTTATGAGCAGGATCTGGAAGTGGCTGAAGTCTTCGCTCTGCAGGCCGCCATCGGCATCGAGCGCGCCCGCCTCTATGACCGCATGAACGAATGGAGCCAAAGTCTCGAGATGCTGCTCGGCTTCAATGCCGCGGTCAATCAGCATCTCAGCCCGCGCGATCTCGTGCGCCGCCTGATTGAAAACGCCGCCCGTTTTCTCAAGGCTGATGGCGGCCAGGCGGGCCTTGTCGTGCCGCTACCGGACAACATGGATTGCATGGAATCCGAAGGCTATTTCCATCGTGGTCGCTGGCACGAGCGCAGCCAGCGCTGGATGCGCATGGATGGCTTGCCAGGCCTCGTTCTCGAAAGCGAGTTTCCTTACCTCACCAACGACTATTCGCAGGATCGGCTCGCCGATCCCGCTCTGCTCGGTGAGTTTCATGTCGCTCGCGCGCTGTGCGTCCCCATCAAGAACATCGAACAAAAAGTGGTCGGCTACTTCGAGCTCCACAAGCAGGCCGAGGGCACCCCGTTCTCCTGGCAGGATGCCGCCTTTCTGGAAAGCCTCGGCAACACCACCGCCGTCGCCATCCAGAACGCCAGCCTGCTCAAGGCCCTCGAAAGTAAAAACCGCGAGATCCAGGCCCTCAGCATCCACAACGTCCAACGACTCGAAGAAGAGCGCCGCCACATCGCGCGCGAGCTGCACGACGAAGCCGGCCAGGCCCTCATCGGCATCAAGCTCGCCCTGCAACTCGTCTCGCGCCGCATTCCCGATACCCTGCCCCAGTTGCGTGAGGAGATCGATCAACTGCGCGACCAGGTCAACTCCGCCACCGTTCAGCTCAAAGATCTCGCCCGTCGCCTGCGCCCCTCCACGCTTGATCCCCTTGGCCTCGATGTCGCCTTGCGGCAGTTGATCGGCGAGTTTGAGCGCCTCTCGGAGATTGCCTTTGAAGTCGACGTCGACCGCCTCGATCCAGCCCCAAACCAGGATTGCGCCATTGCCATCTATCGCATCGCGCAGGAAGCCGCCACCAACTGCCTGCGCTATGCCCAGGCCTCGCAGGCACGCCTTGCCATGTGGCGCCACGGCGGCATCCTGATCTTCGAGTTTGAAGACAACGGCGTCGGCTTTGCCGTTGACGATGTGCCCGCCGGTGGCCTCGGCCTGCTAGGCATGCGCGAGCGTGCGCGCATGCTCGGTGGCAAACTCGAGATCCGCTCCAAGCCCGGATCCGGCACGCAGATTGTTCTGGAGATACCCAACGCCTGATGCCCAGCCAACTCAATCGCACCCGCTATCGTGTTTTCCTCGCCGACGATCACAACGTCGTCCGCAAGGGTTTGGCCAGCCTGCTGTGTTCTGACACGCGCCTCGAGGTCGCCGGGCAAGGCTCCACCGGCGAGGATGTCCTCGATGCTGTCGAACGCCTCGATCTTGACCTCGTCATCATGGATCTCTCCATGCCCCGCATGAATGGCCTTGAGACAATCCGCCGCATTGGCAAGCGCGCCCGGCCCCGCATCATTGTTCTGTCTATGTACGATGACAGCCAGTTCGTCGCCCAGGCCCTCGAGTACGGCGCCCGCGGCTACCTGCTCAAGCAGGCCATGGACGATCAACTGTTTGCCGCCATCGATGCCGTGCTCAAGGGCGAGCGCTACGTCTGCCCCGCTATCGACATGGGCCGCCTGCTCGTTCACAGCCGCGAACAACTCGACCTCACCGCCCGCGAGCGCGAAGTGCTCCAGTTGATCGCCGAAGGCTACACCACCCAGGCCCTCGCTGATCGCCTCGGCATCAGCCCCCACACCGCCACTCGCCACCGCGCCAACCTTATGCAAAAGCTCGATGCCCACAATCAGGTCGAGCTCCTTCGCCAAGCCAACCTCAAGGGATTGATTCTCCTTCCCCAGGGCCTCAAGGAATAAGTTTTTCTCCGAACTACACACTTCTTGCTATTTACCCTAACCTTCCGACTCGATAGAACTAAGGGCGAGAACAGGAGACTTTTTTCGCTATGGCTTCCTTACTTTGGCTGCAGGGCGGAGCATGCAGCGGCAACACCATGTCGTTCTTGAATGCGGAAGAACCCAGTGCTTGCGATCTCGTCACCGACTTTGGCATTGACGTTGCGTGGCATCCCTCGTTGGGCCTCGAGCTCGGCGATAACGCCAAACGAATCTTCGAAGATATGGCCAGCGGCAAGCGTCCGCTCGATATCTTCGTATTCGAAGGCACGGTCATTCTTGGCCCCAATGGCACGGGTCGCTTCAACATGTTCGCCGATCGGCCGATGAAGGATTGGGTCAGCGAGCTCTGCGCCGTTGCCGGGGCGGTGGTCGCCATTGGCGATTGCGCCTGCTGGGGCGGCATTCCCGCCATGGACCCCAACCCCGTCGACAACGTCGGCCTGCAATACCTCAAGCGCAAGCAGGGCGGCTATCTCGGCGCCAACTTCCGCTCCAAGTGGGGCCTGCCGGTCATCAACATCCCCGGCTGCCCGACGCATCCCGACTGGGTCACCCAGATCCTCGTCGCCATCGCCTCCGGCCGCGCCAAGGACATCTCCCTCGATGAGCTCCAGCGCCCCGCCACCTTCTTCAAGACCTTCACCCAGACCGGCTGCACGCGCGTGCAATTCTTCGAATACAAGCAGTCCACCATGGAGTTTGGTCAGGGCACTCGCACCGGTTGCCTGTTCTACGAATTCGGCTGCCGCGGCCCCATGACTCATTCCCCCTGCAATCGCATCCTGTGGAATCGCCAGAGCTCCAAGACCCGCGCCGGCATGCCCTGCACGGGCTGCACCGAGCCCGAGTTCCCCTTCCATGACCTGAAACCCGGCACCGTTTTCAAGACCCAGAAGATCAGTGGCACCATCCCCAAGGAAGTCCCCACCGGGACCGACCATGTCACCTACATGGCTCACGCCGCCGCCGCGCGCATCGCCGCGCCGCAGTGGGCCAAAGAAGACATGTTTGTGGTGTAGCACCTACAGGAGATAAACAATGGCGACAGTTACAATGAGCCCCTCTGAGATGCGCATCAGCCCGCTGGGCCGGGTGGAAGGCGATCTCGATCTGAAGGTCACGCTGCGTGACGGCGTGGTCACCGACGCCTGGACAGAAGCCAGCATGTTCCGCGGCTTTGAGATCATCCTGAAGGGCAAAGACCCCCAGGCCGGCCTCATCGTCACACCCCGCATCTGCGGCATCTGCGGCGGCAGCCATCTCTACAAAGCCGCCTACGCGCTCGACACGGCATGGAACACTCACATGCCACGCAACGCCACCCTCGTGCGCAACATCGCACAGGCGTGTGAGACGCTGCAATCGATTCCGCGCTGGTATTACGCCCTCTTCGCGATCGACTACACCAACAAGAACTACGCGAGCAATCCGCTGTACGCCGAAGCCGTGCGCCGCTATGCACCCTTCGTCGGCACAGCCTACGAAGCCGGCGTCACTCTCTCCGGTCGCCCGGTGGAAGTCTACGCGATCTTCGGCGGCCAGTGGCCGCACTCGAGCTTCATGATCCCCGGCGGCGTCATGTGCGGCCCCACATTGTCCGACGTCACACGCGCCATCTCCATCCTCGAGTACTGGAAGAACGAGTGGCTGGAAAAGCACTGGTTCGGCTGCTCGATCGATCGCTGGCTCGACATCAAGACCTACAAGGATCTTCTTGCCTGGGCCGATGAAAACGATGCCCAGCGCAACAGCGACCTCGGCTTCATGATCCGCTATGCCCGCGAGATCGGCCTCGACAAGTACGGCCAGGGCTGCGGCTCCTACCTCGCCACCGGCACGTACTTCCAACCCGAACTCTACGAGCGCCCGACGATCGACGGCCGTAATGCCGCGCTCATCTCTCGCGCGGGTATCTACGACGGCAAGGGCTTCCACGACTTCGACCAGGCCCTCGTCCGCGAAGACACCACGCACAGCCATTACCGCGGCAGCACCTATCTGCATCCCTTCGATGGCGTCACCGAGCCAATCGATCCGCTTGAAGGTCACAAGCAGGGCAAGTACTCGTGGGCCAAGAGCCCGCGCTATGAGATCCCGGGCATTGGCAGCGTCCCGCTTGAAGTCGGCCCGCTCGCCCGCCAGGTGATCGCCGGTCGTGAGAAGACCGCCGCGCATCAGGATTACGACCCGCTGATTCTCGACACCATCCGCACGGTCGGCCCGAGCGTCTTCGTTCGCGTGCTCGCGCGTGTGCATGAGCTCGCCAAGCTCTACAAGCAGACACGCAAGTGGATCGACGAGCTCGACCTGCACGACAAGTTCTACACCAAGCCAGCCGAATTGCCCGAGGGCCGTGGCTTTGGCGCCACCGAGGCCGCCCGTGGCGCGCTCGCCGACTGGATCACCATCAAGAACGGTCAGATCGAGAACTACCAGGTCATCACTCCCACAGCCTGGAACATCGGCCCGCGTGATCGCAACAACGTTCACGGCCCGATGGAGCAGGCCTTCATCGGCACGCCGATCGCTGATCCGGGTGATCCGGTCGAACTCGGTCACGTCGCACGCAGCTTCGATTCCTGCCTCGTGTGCACGGTCCACGCCTACGATGAAAAGACTGGAAAGGAGCTTGCTCAGTTCCGCATCGGAGACGTCTGCTAACGTATGCCATCGCTGGATCAGCCCGCGCGCGTCCTCGTCATCGGCTGCGGCAATCTGCTGCGCGGCGATGATGCGCTCGGGCCTGTCCTGATCCGCCGGCTGTGGGAAGAAGGCCTGCCTGATGGGGTGCGCTGCGCCGACGGTGGTACCGGCGGCATGGACGTCGCCTTCCAGATGCGTGGCGTCGAAAAGGTCATCCTGATCGATGCCTGCCAGTCGGGTAGCGAACCCGGCGCCATCTTCCGCGTTCCCGGTGAACAACTCGCAACAATCCCCCCTCCACAGGGCATGCACCTCCACGCATTTCGTTGGGACCATGCCCTTTCTTTCGCCCGCTGGCTGCTCAAGGACGAATACCCCAAACACATCACAGTCTTTCTCGCCGAAGTGGCCAGCCTCAACTTTGGCGATCCCCTTTCTCCCTCCATGGAGCAAGCCGCCGCACGCCTGCTGCCATTGATCCGCGAGGAGATGCGCCAGCCCATCAGCCTTCAATATGACGACCGTGGCTACCTGCGCATCCCCGCCGACATTGCCAGCCGCTACTTCTCCGGCGGTTCACTCGTTGCCCAGCGCCGTGGCCCGGAGCTCTGGCTGCTCCCCTTGCGCGGCGCCGAAGCTGGTGGTTTACTGCTCAAGCAGCGCAACGCATCTGGCGAGCGCAGCGTCCTGTTGTGGGAACAACTCCCGGCCAACGTTCCGCCCGGCGAGTGGCCCGCCTTTTGGGATGAGGCTCAAAGCGCTCTTCGCGTCGCCTGGGAGCGCCCCCAATGAACTTATGGCTACACAACCCAGCCTCGGCATCTCTGCTGAAATCCAGTCCGAAAGCGGCCGCTGGGTTGTCTATCTCGTCACCACATACTGGGAACCCGCCCTCGAAACTCCGCTCCGCCACAACTCCCAGCGCATTGCCGATTACCCCACCGAGCGCCAGGCGGTCCTGGCCGCCCAGTGGTATCTGCGCGCGGCCCAACGCAATCAATCGCCCCCCGAGGATTCATGAGCATCACACTTCGCCCCCAACCCATCGGCTATTTCGCCTTTCCCGCCGGCATGCTGTTGCTGCCGCCCGCTCTCAATGGTGACGCGGCTCTTGCCCACCTGCTGGCCGGCCGCGTCCCCGCCGCGCTGCCTGCGGAATGGGCCTTCTGGGGCAAAGCGCTAGAAGGCGACAGCGCCACCGCACTTGACCTGCTTGGCCACGACGCAAGCCCCATCGGCCTTTACAACCGCTATGTCCTGTCCGGCTCGCCAGACATTCTTGAGTTGATCCTCGCCTCGGACGATACCGCCATCAATGAGCTCGCCACCCTTGTCGCCTTTACGCTAGGCCAGCGTGACCAACTCGCCACCACCAGCCATCTCGATCACGAGTTGTTGGCGGTGGCGAGTATGACGGCCGCGGCGGCTTCGCTCGAGCGTGAGGACCAGATCGGCGCCGCCCACCATCTCACCGCCGCCATTGAGGCCGCCCGTCAAAGCTCGCCCGTCCTCGCCGCCCATCTGCTGTCCCAGCGCGCCCAGATCGGCGACACGCCCCGCCAGGATTATGAAGCCGCGCTTGCTCTCGCGCCCCACTGCGACATCCCCGGCTTCATCTCCCATCTTCATCTTGGCCTCGCCACCACCCTGCACGAAACATCCGGCGGCGCCCGCGGCCAGCTCGAACTCGCCACGCAGCATTATCAGAACGCCATCCGACAGGGCTTCACCCTCGAGGCCAACCCCGAGATGTACGCCTGGACCCAACAGCAACTCGCCCTCGCCTATCTCGCCATGCCGCTACGCGCCGCCACGGACCAACTGCGCATGGGCATCGCCATCCAGGGCTTGCGCGAAGCGCTACGCGTCTACACCCGCGAAACGCATCCCGACCTCTGGGCCACCACCACGCTCAACCTCGCCAACGCCCTGCAGTATCTGCCCTCCTCGCACACCAAAGAGAATTTGATCCAGGCCGTTAACCTCTACGAAGAGCTCCTCGCCGTACGCCAGCGCGCCTTCGATCCCATCGGCTACGCGCGCCTGCTGTTCAATCAGTCCAACGCTCTTGCCCACCTTGGCATCTTCAGCCCGGCCCTCGAAAAACTCACCGAGGCCCACAAGCTCTTCCATTGGCATAACGAACCCGTCCTCGCGGCCCAGGCGCTCGAGCAGGCCGAACGCATCAATCTGCAAATGTCGCCCGTCGCCGCCGGAGCCGAAAGCTAGCCATGAACCTCCACGAAAAACAATACTTCGACTTCCTCCTCGCCACCGCCACGGAGCGGTTCGTCGAGCGCATCGAACAGCGCAATGGTGGCGCGGCCCTCGCGCTGGACAAGCTGCGTCTCAATCCCAACACTGAAGGCATCTGGCTTGACGAATTCACCGCCGCCATCTTCCGCGACTTTCTTCTCGACAACGTCGAGGGTGCTTGTCTGATCCTTTGCGCGCTAAGCCGTCGCGGCAACCCCGCCATCCCCGCCGGCACCATCGGCGCCTCGCTGCAGCTCATGGCCCAACGCGCGTTCTCCGACCTGCTGCAGGCAAAAACGGAAGAGCTTCTCGAACAACACATCGGCTATCAGGCCATGCATACCTGATCTCGGAAAAAAGGAACCCGCAATGTCCACCACCACCATGGATCCTGTCTCCATCCAGCACCTGGCGCAAAAGGTCGACGACGCTATGGCCGAAGTGCAATCCCTGCCTCCAGCCGAGCGCGCCAAGGCCCTCGCCCTCAAGGCTGCCATCGAGGAGTTTCACAAAGAAGGCCTCACCCGGATTGTCCGCGCGCTCAAGTCTGACGCTCGCGGCAAGGAACTTCTCTTTGAGCTCGTGGATTCTCCCGAGGTCCGCACACTGCTCGCCATGCACGGTTTGATCCGCGCCGACCTCAAGACTCGCGTCTCGCGCGCCGTCGAGATGGTGCGCCCCTACATGCAGTCGCATGGCGGCGATGTCGAGCTCGTCGAGGTCACGCGCGACACAGCCGTCGTCCGCCTCGCTGGCGCCTGCAATGGTTGTTCGATGTCTGCACAGACATTGCGCGACAGCGTCGAACAGGCAATTCGCGAACAGGTGCCCGAGATCCTTCATGTCGAGCAGGCCCCGAGCGAGCCAAGCGCCGCGTTCATCCCTTTGGAAGTGCTCTCCGGTGAGGGCAAGGGCTGGAAGATCGGCCCACCAGTGACGGACATCTCCCCTGGCAAGGCCTACCGCTGGGATGTCGACGGCGTCTCCATCCTGCTTCTCCGCACGGGCGATCGCATCCAGGCCTTTCGCAATTCCTGCGCTCACATGGCGCTCCCCATTGATGGCGGCATGATCGATACCGAAGCCGGCACCATTACCTGCCCATGGCATGGCTTCCGCTTCGACACGATCACCGGCGAGTGCATCTCCGCCCCCGGCGCCCAGCTTGAGCCGTTCCCGGTGCGAGTAGAAGAAGGCATCGTGCGCGTGCGCCCGCAATAGCCCATGCCATCCCAACCCCAACCACAATGCTGGCTTGGCGCCCCGTCCTCCGGGGGCCTCGCCCTCCCCAGCGCCACTCCGGCCGCCGACACCTTGTACGGTCCGCGCGGAGTCTACCTTGACCAGCAGCGCCTCATCGTCGCCGACACAGGCAACCACCGCGTACTCATCTGGCACGCTCACCCCACTGGCGATCATGCCCCCGCCGATGTCGTCCTCGGCCAGCCCAACTTCACTACAGAAGGCCCCAATCACGGCGGCCCCGAGCGTGGCCTGCACTTGCCCACCGCCGTCGCGGTCGTCGCGGGGAATCTCGTGGTGGCCGATGCCTGGAATCATCGCCTGCTTGTCTGGGACGGCATCCCCACAGCCAATTACGTGGCTCCGGCACAAGTGCTCGGCCAACCGGACTTCACCAGCATCGCCGTCAACGCGGGGCGCGAGCGCAGCGCCACTACGTTCAACTGGCCCTTTGGCTTTCTCGTCGAGAACGATTGCTGGACCATCCTCGACACCGGCAACCGCCGCGTGTTGGGATTCAAGGGCATGCCCGTCGATGGCGCCTCCCCCGCCTTTCTGATCGGCCAGAACAACCCCACTCTCGGCGAGGAGAATCGCGGCGGCCCGGCTTGTGCCAACAGCTTCCGCTGGCCCCATGCGGCGGCCTGCTTTGATGGCCACCTCTGGATCGCCGACGCTGGCAATCATCGCGTTCTCGGCTGGCCCACTGGCAAGGTGGGCGACACCAGCGCAAGCGTCGTCATCGGCCAGCACGATTTCACCTCCAATAGCGAATTCGTCCTCGCCCGCCAGGGCCCGGCGCGACTCCGCTTTCCCTACGGCGTCGCTGCCAATCGCGATTGGCTTGCCGTCACTGATACCGCCAACAATCGCATCCTCTGCTGGGGCCGCGGGGACTGGGCAGCCACGCCCACCGGCGCCGAAGCCACCCACGTGCTCGGCCAGCCCGACTTCTTCGCCAATGGTGAAAACCACTGGAAGGCCGTCACTCACCACACGCTCTGCTGGCCCTACGGAGTTGCCATCCATCAGGACCTGCTCGCCGTTGCCGATTCGGGCAACAACCGCGTCATGCTCTGGCGCCTCCCCGCCGCTGCTGTTGCTTCAACCCAAACCGAAAAGGAACGCATCGCCATATGTGCCTAGCTCTCCCCGGAAAGATTCTCAGCATCCACGAGTCGGCCGGTGCCCGCATGGGCGTTGTTGATTTCGCGGGCGTCAACAAAGAAGTCTGCCTCGCCTATTTGCCTGACATTCAGGTCGGCGATTACACCATCGTCCACGTGGGCTTCGCCTTGTCCAAAGTAGATGAGGCTGCCGCTCAGGAGACTTTGCGTGTATTCTCCGAGATGGGCTTGCTCGATGATGAGCTGGCCGCACTGCGCGACGAAGGAGCAGCGTCATGCGATACCTGAACGAATTCCGCGATGGCCCAACGGCCCTCAAGCTCGCCCGCGAGATCGCTCGCATCACCACCCGCCACTGGACCCTTATGGAAGTCTGCGGCGGCCAAACCCACTCGATCATCCGCAACGGCATTGACCAGTTGTTGCCCTCCAACGTCGAGCTCGTCCACGGCCCCGGTTGCCCCGTCTGTGTCACGCCACTCGAGGTGATCGATCGCGCCCTCGATATCGCCAAACGCCCCCAGGTCACCTTCTTCAGCTTCGGCGACATGCTGCGCGTGCCCGGCTCCCATGAAGATCTCTTCCAGGTCAAGAGCCAGGGCGGCGACGTCCGCATTGCCTATTCCCCGCTCGACGCCGTGCGCTTTGCCCAGCAGAATCCGTCTCGCGAAGTTGTCTTCTTCGCCATCGGCTTTGAGACCACCGCGCCCCCCAACGCCATGGCCGCTCTGCAGGCGCGCCAGCTGGGCCTGAGTAATTTCAGCATGCTCGTCTCGCATGTGCTCGTGCCCCCCGCGATCGAAGCCATCCTCTCGAGCCCCACCAATCGCGTTCAGGGCTTCCTCGCCGCTGGCCATGTCTGCACGGTCATGGGCATTGGCGAGTATCAGCCCATCGTCGAGCGCTATCGCGTCCCCATCACCGTCACCGGCTTTGAGCCGCTCGACATTCTCGAAGGCATTCGCCGCACGGTGGAACAACTCGAGGCCGGCGAGGCTCGCGTCGAGAACGCCTACCAGCGCGTTGTCCCCAACGAAGGCAATCCCCTCGCGCAAAAGGTGCTCCGCGAAGTCTTCGTCGCCACCGATCGCTCGTGGCGCGGCATTGGCTCAATTCCTCTTTCCGGCTGGCGTCTCTCCGATGACTTTGCCCGCTTTGACGCCGAACGTCGCTTTGCGGTCGGCAACATCCGCACTGAGGAATCACCGTTATGCGAGAGCGGTCTCGTGCTCCAGGGCCTGATCAAGCCCAACCAGTGCAAGGCCTTCGGTAAGGAATGCACACCCCGCAAGCCCCTCGGCGCCACGATGGTATCGAGTGAAGGAGCCTGCGCCGCCTACTTCAACAACGGACGCCTCGTACCGCTGCAAGGAGCCGTCCACGCTTGAGTTCCGCGCCAGACTTTGAGAACTGGGTTTGCCCCCTGCCCTTGCGGGACTATCCAAACATTGTGATTGGCCACGGCGGCGGCGGGCGCCTGTCGCAGGAGCTCATCACCAATCTCATCCTGCCCGCCTTTGCCAACACCGTCCTCGGCGAACTCACTGACGCCGCCGTCCTGCCAGCCCCCGCTGGTCGTCTTGCCTTTTCCACCGACACCTACGTGGTCCGCCCGCTCTTCTTTCCCGGCTCCTCCATCGGCGATCTCGCCATCAATGGCACAGCGAATGATCTCGCCATGGTCGGCGCGCGGCCACTGCAGCTGAGTGTTGCCTTCGTTCTTGAGGAAGGCCTCCCCATGTCCACACTCGCGCACATCCTCGCGCGCATGAGCGCCGCGGCTCGCGAGGCGCGCGTGCAGATCGTCACCGGCGACACCAAAGTCGTCGAGCGCGGCGCCGCCGATCAGATCTTCATCACCACCGCGGGTATCGGCGTCATCCCCACCGGCATCGACCTCAGCCCCCGCCACATGCGCGCCGGTGATCATGTGCTCGTCTCGGGCACCATCGGCGATCACGGCATGGCCGTCATGAGCGTGCGTGAAAATCTCGGCTTTGATGCCGAGATCGCGAGCGATTGCGCCTGCCTGTATCCGCTTACCGAAATGCTGCTCGCTATCGGCGGCGTGCGCGTCATGCGCGACCCCACTCGTGGCGGCGTTGCGGCAAGCCTCACCGAACTCGCCGAAGCAGCCCGCCTCGGCATCGTGCTCGAAGAAGATCAGATCCCCGTAAACGCGCCCGTCGCCGCGGCCTGCGAGATGCTCGGCATGGACCCGCTACACGTCGCCAACGAAGGCAAATTCGTCGCCATTGTTGCCCCCGAGCATAGCGATGCCATGCTTGCGGCGCTGCGTTCTCATCCCCTCGGGGCCAACGCCTGCCGCATCGGCGCCGTCACGGATGCAAACCCTGGCATGCTAAGCCTGCGGACCCGCTTCGGCACCCAGCGCGCCATCCCACTTCCGCTCGGTGAGCAGCTCCCACGCATCTGCTAGCAGCTCGCTTAGCAACTCCTGCCCCACTTGATCCGTGCGATCCAGCAGCTGCGCCGTGCGCCCTTCTTCGGTATCGCGCGCCGGCGCCTCGCCGAGATGCGCGGCCACGATCGGGTTGGCGCGCAGATTCGCTTCAATCCCCTCGCGCAGCTCGCGCATCCGCTTCACTTCTCTCGATGACGCATCTCCAATCTGCGCCATCGTCAGCACCTCGACATTGCGCTGGATCACCCGGTAGTTCGAGAGCGCCTCCCGCAGCTCAATCAATCGCAGTTGCTCCTGGCCAAGCGCCACATAGGCGTCCCGCAGCTCCGCGGGAGCAAGCACGCCCGCCGCCACGTGGCCATACGCCAGTGCCAGCGTGCGCCTCTCTTCCTCAAGCAACTTCCAGGTCTTCGCTGCCGTCTCCCGCGCGGCTGCCAGATCCTGATTCACCAACTGGAAAGACGAAGGCACAATCGACCCACCCGTCTCAAGAAAACAAACTCCGGCCCGCTGGTCGAGCCAGCGCCCGAGCAGCTCCCAATAGCGCTCATCGCCCGGCAAATCGCCCTCGCGCCGCTCTGCGACAACATCCAGCCGAAACCAGCGCGCCGGCTGATCGCAGCGCCCAAACTTGTCGGCCACCGAAGCATCACGCTTGATGCCGGCCACCACCTCTTGCGCGTAAGTCTCGCCCTCCACCAGCTCGGCCTTCTGCGCATCCTCGCCCACTGTGCGCCCATAATGCGCCGCGGTCACGCGCCGGCTCAGGCCCTCAAAGTCTCGAAACAGAATCGACGCCGGCAGGTCCTCACCCCACGGCCCGCGAGCCGGCACAACGCCGGCCTTGCCCGCTACATTGGCAATGCGATCCGCGCCGCACGGATGCGAATCCCACTTGCCTGTGCGCTCGGTCATGAGGTTCGCCAACACCTCGGCCTCATTGATGTTGAAGGCATCCTGCTCCATGCGCTCCACCACCTTCACAAAGTCCGTCGGCAGCCGGTTGGCGCGCCATCCCTCATCCACACTGCTCCACGCCCGCTGGCACACATAACCCATCACCGACAACCGGATTGTCGTTTGTTGAAACACCTCGGCGCCCACCAGCCCCGCCTCATGCCGGTCCGCGTCAAACTCCATCTGCCGGCTAAACCACGCGCTCACGATGTCGCCCGTCCGCAGCAATCCGCGCAAGATCGCCCGGCTCGCCTTTACCGTCAACACCGCGATGCCCCATACCGGCTTGCTGCGCCACCCGGCGTCCTCGTTCATCCCTTCAAGCCACATATCCCAGTCATCGCGTTCAAAGGCCACGCGCGCAAACCACATGCGGCTGCTTGCAATCAGAAAGTGCAACCGCAATCCCGCCTTCTGGCTGAAATGGCCAAACTCATGCGCCAGCACTCCGGCAAACTGTCGCAGCGTAAAGCCTCGCACCAGCGGCAACCCGACATTCAGCATCAGGTCACCGCTCAGCAAACTCCCCCATCCTCGATTCAGGGCCGCCGATGCGTTCACCTGCAGGTCGAGCGTCACGCGCCGCGGCTTCGGCGCTCCCACCATCTCGCACAGCCGGTCGACAAACGCGAAAAACTCCGGCTCATCCTCACGCTCCAGCGTAAGCAACGGCTCGGCCGGCGCCGACCGCTGCAATAGCGGCTTGAACATGAAGAAGCTTGCCAACGCCCCCGCCACTAGCGGCGCCACCCCCAGCGACAACGTAATGACGTTGATCCGCATCGTCGTGAAGATGCCCGGCAGCAGCAGTGCGTACCAGCAGGTGGCCGCCACCAGCGCCAACACCAGCAGCACGTATACCGTCTGCAGCAGGATCAGCGTCGTCGCCACACCGAGCAGCCCCAGTCGATACAGCGGGGTCATCTCGACTGGCTCGATCGGTCGGGCCAGAAACTCTTTGGTCCATTCAGGGTTCCACCGCGCGGGTGTTTGGGCAGGGCTCGCCATAGTACTTTGTAGTTGCTCCAGCGGGACGAGTACGGTCAGTGTAACAACGAAAAGGGCCGGGTCAGCTGACCCGGCCCTGCTTCGTTTTGGCTTCTGCCTCCTAGAACGTGATGCGCGCCGCGATCTGCAGAATGCGCGGATCAAACGCGGCCGTATTCGTCAGGAAGTTTGTCTGCGGCGTCAGCACCCGCGTCGTTGCGTTGAACGCATACGGCGTCGTCTGCAGGCCCGAGTAGTTAGCCCGATTCAGCGAGTTGAATGCCTCGCCCATCAGGCGCAGCTTCACCTTCTCGCCATACAGCGGCACGTCCTTCGACACGCGCAGATCCAGGCTCGCAAAGCCGGGCCCGATGATCGTGTTGCGGCCATAGCCGGGGGCGCGGTCGTTGCGCGAGTTGCCATCAAGGTTGATGTCGCTCGGCGCCGTCGCGTTGAACGGACGGCCGCTCTGGCCCTGGAAAATCGCCGACAACTGCCAGCCGCCCAGCACAAACCGTGCCGGCCCGGCCAGCGTGTTGAAGTAGTTCACGTCCCACACAAACGAGCCCACAAAGCGATGCTTGATGTTCACATCGCCAATGGCGCGCTCGGCGTTCGGGTTCAGCGTGTCCTGCGCCACCTTGGCGTCGTCACCACCGCCCACCACCACGCTCGTCGCGTCCGGGCGCGTGTCGATCACCTTCGAGTACGTATAGCTCGCAAGGAACTGGAAGCGATTCGCATAGCGCTTCGTCAACTGCACAAAGCCCGCGTGGTAGATCGAGTCAGCCCCGCTCTCAAACACCGTGATGCGGCCAAAGTCCGCATACGGCCGCGCGCTCGTGGCGCGCGAGAAGTACGGAATCGGCGCCACCGATCCCGCCAGCGTCGCGTTGAACGACTGCGCCGGAAACAGGTTGATGTCACGGCTGCGCGACAGGTGCAGGCCGCGCACACCCAGATACCCCAGCGTCATCGCAAAGTCGCGGCTCAGCTGGCGCTCATAGTTGAAGTTCCACTGGTAGGTCTGCGCCGTCTTGAACGTCGGGTCCATCACAAAGATGTCCGGCGTCCGCGCCAGCGCGGGCGGCGCGCTCAGCACGGCCGGATACACCGGGATCAGCGGCAACTGCGTCGCTACATTCGCGCGCAGCGTATAGGTCTGCACCTGAATGCCGTTCTGCGAGTGGCTCGTGCCATAGAGAATCGCCGGGGTGCGCTGGCTGAACATGCCGAAGCCCGTGCGGACCACCGACTTGCCCTCGGCATCAAGCTTGTAGGCCAGGCCCAGACGCCCCAACACATTGCCCTTGTTAAACGGCACCTTGTCCGTGCGCAGGCCGAGCGCGGCCAGCGAGGCCGAAGGGTTCACTACGTTATTCTCGGCCAGCTTGTAGAGGTCATAGCGCACGCCATAGGTCACCGTCAGGCGATCCGAGGTCCGCCACGTGTCCTGCGCAAACAGGCCCAGCTCGCTCGCGTTCGGCTTGGTCAGCGCGCCATTCGTATTCGCGCCCGCAAAGCCCTGCGTAAAGCTCGACGGGCGGCGATTCGCAAAGTCCGCCAGCGAGTCGAACGTAAAGCTGCCCGAGAAGTTACCGGGGAAGAAGTTGTCGATGCGTTCGATGTTCACGTCCCCACCAATCTTCCACGTGTGACGACCACGAATGGCTGACAGCGCGTTGATGATGTTCACCTTGTCGGAGTTCGTAAAGCGCGGCGAGAAGCTGTTGCGGCCAATCGCCAGCATCTGCGCGCCGCTCTGGCGCACGATCGCTTCCGGACGATCCGAGTTCGCCAGGCCCGGCTGGTCGTCGCGCAACCACACCACGCGAGAATCCCAGATCGTTGCCGTGCCGAACGTCTTGTTGTAACCCACCGAAAGATTGTCCGAGCTGATGTTCGAGTTGCCCGTATGCTCGGCCGCCGACTGCGCACCCGAGTTCTCAAAGTTCGTGCCCTGGAACCGGTGCACGTTGTAGCGCACGTTCAACTGCTGCGTCGGGCTCAGGTTGTAATCCACACGGCCCGTGTAAATGTTGTTGCGCTGGCCGGTGACATAACCACCGAGAAAACGCGAAAGCTCCGCCACGGCGCGCTGCGAATCCGCATCGGCCAGCGGCGTCAGCGGAAAGAACACCGGGTTGGGATTCGTATTGCGCTGGCCATCGTAGTTGAAGAAGAAGAACAGCTTGTCCTTGCGGATCGGCCCGCCAAGGTTGCCACCAAACTGATTGAAGTGATACGGCGGCCGCGCCACGCCGCGGCTCTTGTTGATCGGGCTGTTGGCATTCATCGCGCGATCACGGAAGAACCAGAAAGCCGTGCCATGAAAATCATTCGTGCCCGACTTGGTCACCATGTTGATCACGCCACCACCAGCGCGGCCGATCTCCGGCGCAAAGCCGCTCGTGTTCACCTGAAATTCCTGTACCGCATCCTGCGAGAACGTATAGGGATTGCGGCCACCACCGGCGCGCCCCGAACTCTGCCCGAAGAACAGATTGTTCGCATCGCCGCCATCCACCAGCACCGAGTTGGCCGTGCCACGTTGGCCGCCAAAGCTCAGGTCGCCACCACGCGTCTGATCGCGCACCACGCCCGGCGTCAGCACCGTAA
>CAZBTA010000031.1:0-5307 GCA_964494515.1 uncultured Bryobacter sp. | reverse complement strand
CTCAGGTCGCCACCACGCGTCTGATCGCGCACCACGCCCGGCGTCAGCACCGTAAAGTCGAGAAAGTTACGACCGTTGATCGGCAGATCGCGCACGGCCTTTTCGTTCACGGTGGTCGCCGTCGACACCCGCGACGTTTCCACCACCGGCACGTCCGCCGTCACCGAAGTCACTTCGGTCACCGCGCCAACTTCGAGCCGCGTATCAAGCGTCAGCACCGCGCCGACAGTCAGCGTCACGCCAGTCTTCTTGAATTGCTTGAAGCCAGTCTTCTCCACCACCACGTTGTACTCGCCCACTGGCAGGCGAACGAAATTGTAGACACCCGCGTCGGTCGATTCGACCACGCGCAGAAAGCCGGTAGCAGTGTTGGTTGCAGTAACTTTGGCTTGGGGAACGGTTGCACCGGACGGGTCTGTCACGGTGCCGGTCAAAGTGGCGCCACCCACTTCACTCTGTCCAAAGGCGGACAGGGACAGGAGTACCACTCCTATCACTAAGCGAGAACTTGTAAGCATATAACAAGGTTAAATGCTGGGCGTGTAAAGATCATGAAGTTTAATAATCGCTTGGGACGAAGCGGTACCCCACACCCGTTTCTGTCTTGAAATGAACAGGTTGCGCGGGGTTGCCTTCGAGCTTCTGCCGCAGCTGCTTCATGTAAACCCGCAGGTATTGCGGCTGATCGAGCAACTGTGGCCCCCACACCGCGTTCAACAGATACCTCTGCGTCAACACCTTGCCCCGCCCCTCAATCAGTGTCGCGAGCAACTTGAATTCCGTCGGCGTCAAGTGCACTTCCACACCAGCTCGCTCTACCGTCCGCCCCGCAAAGTCCACCACCACATCACCAAACTGATAACGTTCCCCCACGTGCGCCGCCTGCCGCGATCGACGCAGCGCCGCGCGAATCCGTGCATGCAACTCCGCGGCCGAGAACGGCTTCGGCACAAAATCATCGGCCCCCAGATCCAGCGCCGCCACCCGATCCTCTTCGATGCCGCGCGCGCTCAGCACCAGAATCGGCACCGCGGTAAATGCCCGCAATTTCGGGATCAGCGTCAGCCCATCCCCATCGGGCAATCCAAGATCCAGCAGGATCAACTCCGGCTGCCATGATTGCGCGGCCACCAGACCGCTCGCCACGTCGCCAGCCATTTCAACCCGATACCCCTCAGCTCCCAGCGACGTCTCGAGCAACCGGGCAATCGCCGGGTCGTCCTCAATGACAACAATGCGTGCCGCGCTCGTCATGACCTGTTCAGCAGGATCTCAAACTCCGCGCCACCCTCGCGCCGGTTCATCGCCTTGACACTGCCCCCATGCGCAATCGCGATCGACTTCACAATCGCCAGCCCCAGCCCCACCCCGCGCACCTTGCTCGTTGCCGTGCCACGGTAGAACTTCTCAAACACCTTCTCCTCATCTCCCGGCGGGATCCCCGGCCCGGCATCAAGCACCGCCAGCTTCACCTTCGGCCCCGCCTTCTCGGCCACCACCGTAATCCTGCTCTCCGCCGGCGTGTACTTGATCGCGTTCTCAATCAAATTCCGCAGCGCCTGCGCCAACAGTTGCGGCTCGGCCTCGATGAGGGGCAGATCGGCATCCACCTTCACCACAATGCGCTCGCTGTCAAACTCTTCCACCACGCTCGCCACAATCTCATCAAGCCCACACCACTCCTTGCGCAACCGCAGCTTGCCATCCTCAAGGCGCGTAATCTCGAGCAGATTCGCCACCAGCTGATTCAGCCGCGTGCTCTCATCGGCAATCGACTCAAGCAACTCGCGCTGTTGCCGTTCATCGAGCATCCCCTGCTGTTCGAGCAACGCCGAAGCCGCCCCGGCAATCGACGTCAGCGGCGTGCGCAGATCGTGCGACACCGCGCTCAACAATGAGTTCCGCAGGCGCTCGCCCTCGGCCGCAAAGGCCGCCTGGCGAGCATCCTCCTGCACCAGTAAACGATCCATCGCAATCGCCGTTTGCTGCAGCAACGAGTCGAGCAACGCCTTCTGCCCCGGGTCCGCCGGCGGCTCCTCGATCGCCACCACCGCGAGCGTCTTCTCGCGCACGGCGATTGGCCGGTACTGCGCCGTCGCCCCGGGCAGCGTCGCGGTGGCCTTGCCCGCCGGCTGGCTGTGATCAAAGCACCACTGCGCAATCCCTTCCTCTTGCGCCGGTGGCGTAAACTCGTTCGACAACCGCCGCCGGAAGCTCAGCTTGTTCTCCACATCCGGCAGAAACACATTAAACCCCGTGCGCATCACCGCCGTCGCCACACTGGCAAACGTCTGCGCCGCATCCGACAACCGCTGGTCATCCGCCAGCTCACGCGACAACCGGAACAAACTCTGCGCCCGGTTCTCCCGATCAATCGCCGCCGCGGCCTGCTCTCGCAACTTCACCGTCAGCGTCCCGATCACCAGCGACACCATCAGCATGAACCCGAACGTAAACACATACTCGAGATCCGTAATCGCAAACGTCCAGTAAGGCGGCACGCAGAAGAAATCAAAGCTCGCCACGCTCACCACCGCCGCAATCACCGCCGTCTCCCGCGAGTAGCGCCATGCAATCGCCACCACCGCCAGCAGGTAGATCATGACGATGTTTGTCTGCGCAATACGATCCCGCAGCAGCAGCCCCAGTACCGTCGCCCCGGCCACCCACGCCAGCGCCAGCCCCAACTCGCGCGCTCGCGGCAATGTTACCGCTGGCAACACTTTCCGCTCCAGCTTGCCCCCGCCATCGAGCGCAATCACCGCGATATCGCCACTACCCTCAATCAACGCGCCCACCAGCTTCGAGCCCGGCGATTTGCCCACCACAATCCGCGTCGCATTCCGCAGCCGCGCATACTCCAGCACTGCCTGCGCCACGCTGTGCCCGCCAACGGTCACGGTCTCGGCCCCGAGACTTGCCGCCAGTTCCAACGCCTCATGGATCTTCGCCCGCGCCTCGCCACTGGTCTCGCTCGTCTCCACCGACAACACGATCCAGGCAGCTTCGAGCTGAGTCGCCAGTCGCTTCGTCGCCCGGATCAGGTTCTGCGAGTACGGCGAAGGCCCGATCGCCAGCACCAGTCGCTCCGCCACCGGCCACGTCTTCGTCCCCGCGCTCGCCCCCCGCAGCGCCACCACATTCGAATCGACATGCTCGGCCGTCTGGCGCAACGCCATTTCACGCAGTGCGTTCAGATTACCTGGCTTGAAAAAGTGCTCCAGCGCCCGCTCGGCCTGCTCCGGCACATACACCTTGCCGGCTCGCAATCGTTCAATCAGCTCATCCACCGGCAAGTCGATCAGCTCAATCTCATCGGCGATCTCGACGATATGGTCGGGCACCGTCTCACGCACAATCACACCCGTGATCTGCGCCACCACGTCATTCAAGCTCTCCACATGCTGCACGTTCAGTGTGGAGTAGACATCAATCCCCGCATCCAGCAGTTCTTCCACATCCTGCCAGCGCTTCAGGTGCCGCGATCCATCCGCATTCGTATGCGCCAGCTCATCAATCAGAATCAGCTCCGGCTTGCGCGCCAGCGCCTTGTCGAGGGCAAACTCCCGTTCCCGCGGCAACACCTCAAGGCCCTCAAGCTTGGCCGCCGTCTCCGCCCGGCCATGCGTTTCGATCACCCCCACCACCACATCAGTGCCCGCCTTGCGCCGTGCGTGTGCCGACTCAAGCATCGCGTAAGTCTTGCCCACCCCCGGCGCCGCACCAAAGAAGATCTTCAACCGGCCACGCCCCTCCTGCTGCCGGGTGTGCTCCAGCAGCAGGTCAGGATCAGGCCTCAACTCATCACGATCTACCAAGTGCCCTGCTTTGTCCCAAACCACCAGATCAGGCCCAACATCGCCGTATCCATGCTCTTTTGGCCGGGTTCAAAGAAGTTGTGATTCGAGCTGTCGCGGCGATACTCCCACCGCATCTGGAATCCCTCCACCATCTCAAAGGTCGACGTCAGCGTCACCTCGCGCAACGTCTGCCGCGTGCCGCTGAACAGCCCACCCTTGTCGGTCAAACGCTCATAGCGCGCCGCCACCTGCCATCGCGGCTTGATCCGGTAGCCACCATACAGCGCACCGCCCCATACCTTCTCGGGCGATGTCACTGCATCCAGTTCCGCTGCCACCACCGCCTTCGGCGTGATATTCCACGTCCAGTAGGTATCAAACACGCGGAACCGCCTCCGGTCCCCCGGCATGCCTTCGCGGCCATCGTAGTAGTTCACATTGCCGCTAATCGTTGCCGTCGGCTTGAAAGTCAGAATCGCCGCCTGGCTCTTGGACGCGTTGAAGTCTTCCGTCTGGTTGGCGCCATTCACCAGCCAGTACGTCGCCGCAAACTTGTCGTTCACCGGATATGTCGCACGCAAACCCATGTGGTAGTAAGGCAGGAAGTTAAAGAAGTAGCTGCGACTGTAGTTTAGCTGGTCCTTCGTATAGTTGGTCTCAAGTCCCAGTGATCCGGCAAACTTCCCAAAATCGAGCGTCAATCCCTTGCCCACCGGCGCATACACCGTTCCGTAGGCCTGAAAGATATTGCGATAAATCGCCGGCCGCGGCTCATTCACGCTACTACCCTGCAACGTCTGCGTCGCCTGGCCAAACTGCAGATCCACGCGCCCGCCCAGATACTTCGTTTTGTGCTCCACCACCAGCGTCCCCTGGCTCAACGTAAACCCGTTATGCGTCACGTCATATGCACGCAACTGATTCGTCCCGCTCGCCGGCCGATTGAAGTTGTAGCCATAGTAGCCATCCACATACACGCCAACGGTCGTATTCGGCGGCGCCGTCTTCTCCGGCTGCTCCACTTTCACCACGGGCGCCGTCTCGACCACCTTCTTGCCCTCGAGCGCCGCAATCCGCGCCTCAAGCTGCGCAATCTTCTCGAGCAACAGTTTCTCTGTCGCACTCTGCCCCAGCAACACTACCGGCAGCAGTAACACAACCAGCATCCTCATCGTTTACAACTTTCCGTCGAGCGCCAGATTCAGACGCAGGACATTCACTCTTTCCTCGCCGAGCACACCAAACTGCCGCGGCTCGACAAATTTCTCGACCAACTCCTTCACTGCTGGCGGAGCAATCCCCCGCGCCTTGGCCACGCGCTCCACCTGCCCCCGCGCATCCTCGGGCGTAATGTGCGGATCGAGGCCCGACCCCGACGCCGGCGGCTTCTTCAGGTCCGGATGCAGCGGCCCCAGGTTCGACCCCGAGCTCGCCTCAGCCTTGTACTGAATCGCCGACGGCCGGCCATGGAAATACTCCGGCTTTTCAACCTGTTGGCCAATCAACT
>CAZBTA010000030.1:0-32246 GCA_964494515.1 uncultured Bryobacter sp. | reverse complement strand
AGCAAGCTCCCATCGCTGGCCCTTGCCACGCCCACCGGGCGCTCAAGCGGCAGATCCGCCGTCGCCACTGCCACAATGTCCAATCGCCCATCCCGACGCAGGCGACGAATCCGCGCGTTACCGCTATCAGCCACCACCAGATTGCCTTCGGTATCGAGCGTCAATCCCGCCGGCGCATTCAGATCCACCAGCGCCAGCGGCATTGAAGTCAGCGTGCCGTCCGAGCGGATCTCGAGTACCCGATTCGCGCCGAAGTCCGAGATAAAGATCGACCCACTCTGCGTCGCGAGCACATTGCGCGGTGCTATGAGCTTTACCTCGAGCGGCGGTACAAACGCACCCGCCGGCGGAATCTCCCGCGTGCCCCCACCCGCAATCGTCTCGATCACTCCGGCCCTCGTAATCCGCCGCACCCGCGCATTGCCCAGATCAGCAAAAATCAGATCCCCCAGCGGCGACACGCACAACCCATATGGCGTGTTCACCCGCCCCGCCGTCGATTGCCCCCCGTCACCGGCAAATCCGGGCAACCCGTTGCCCACCAGTGTTGTAATGCGCCCGGCGGTATCAATGCGCCGGATGCGATGATCATCTGCGTCGCTGACGTAGATGTTTCCAGCGGTATCCGTCGCCACGCCCTGCAGGAAGCGAACCGAAGCTTCAGCAGCATTTCCCCCATCTCCAGCAGCGGTTCCACCGGCGATCGTACGCAAGGTCCAATTGGTCTGCGCCGCCAGCGTGGTGGCAAGACTAAGTAGAAGCAAGTACCTCACATGGAGTAGTGCGCAGGACCCGCAAAAAATCGCCAAAAATTTGTCAGCATCGCCTTTTCGAGCGCGATAAGCACAGTAACGGAAACAGTACAGATACATGAAAAACACAAGACTGGCCCTGTGGGCAGCATGTGTTTTTTCCACCTTTTCGCTCGAAGGGGAAGAAATACGGCTCAAGACAAGAACCATTGTTCCCGAGGTGGAAGGTAAGTCCTCCGCGCTCAAAGCCGCTGCGGCTTATCCGCGCAGCGTCTCGGGACGCAACTGGCACTGGATTGTCCAGTTCTCAACGTCTGAGCCAGACTTCTCTCCCTGGACCGAGCGCGGGGCGCAAGTACTCACCTCTGTTCCCGTTAACGCCTTCATCCTGAGCGTGCCGGAAGGGATGTCGTGGGACAACCTCGACTTCACTTTCCGCACTCCCATCGATGCGGCCGACAAGATGAGCCCGGAGGTTTTTGTGGCCAATCTCGATGCCGATATCGCCCCTCAGGAACTCTCGCCGACTCTCGTCATCGTCCACTTTCACAAGGATGTGAAGCAGTGGGAAGCCGACGCGATCCTCGAGGCCGAGGGCGTCACTCCGATCTCACATGGATCCCTCGAGGTCGAGGATCGCCTCGTGGAAATTCCGATCGAGAAAATGAACGCCCTCGCCTTGTGGGACGAAGTGGAGTACATATTCCCCGCCCCGGCCGGCATGAAGAACGGCGATCTGTTCCTCAGCTGCGGCGGTGTACTCAGCAATGGCTATGAAGTAGCCATGCTCGCGGCCACCTACGGCAATGGCTGGGATGGCGTCGGCAAGAGCAGCGCCAGCATCAGCTATTCCTTCGGTCCGCTCGGCAACCGCACCGACCCCACACAGACACGCGCCGAGATCCGCCGCGCCCTGTCGCAATGGTCCAGCGTCGTCGCTGTCAACTTTACGGAAACCACCGCCCGCACCAGCTCGCGCAATATCGACATCCTGTTCGCCACCGGGAATCACGGAGACCCCTTCCCCTTCACCAGCGGCACCACTGTTCTCGCCCACAGCTTCTATCCGGCCAACCCTAACCCGGAACCCCTCGCTGGCGACATCCACGTCAACGACGCGTGGTCCTGGTCCCTTGGCGGCCAGTGGGATGTCTACAGCGTGATCCTCCATGAGCTGGGCCATTCTCTCGGCATCGGCCATACCGATGTGCCCGGCTCGGTCATGTACCCCTACTATCAAAAGGCCACCACGCTCACGCAGGCCGACATCGACTCCATCCGGCAGCTCTACGCCAACGCCGGAACCACGCCGAATGCGCCAGCTCCGACGCCACTCAGCATCACGATTCAATCTCCCGTCGAGGGCGCGTCCACAACAAATGTGTCCATTAATGTTTCGGGCACGTTGGCCAACGCGGGCGCGGGCGTTACTGTCAGCTACTCCAATGCCGCTGGCTCGCGCACCGGCAACTGCCTGATCAACAGCACCTACACTACTTTCACCTGCGCCGCCATTCCGCTTACCGCCGGCGCCAATGCCATCACGCTCACGGCCCGCCTTGGGTCAGCGACGGCAACGGCATCGCGCACCGTGACAATGACCTCGGCCACGGATGTCCGCCTCACGGTCACCTCGCCCGCCCCGGTTCCTCAGCGCACCACTGCCACCCAGCTCACCTTTGGGGGCACCGCGAGCGGCACTGGCAACATCGCCTCGGTCAACTGGAGCACCAATCGCTCTCGCAGCGGTGCGGCCTCAGGCACGTCCACCTGGACGGCAAACATTCCCCTCGAGCTTGGCTCGAACGAAATCACGATCACGGTGACTGCCCGCACCGGGATCCAAACCAATCAGAAGTACACCGTGGAGCGCACGGCGACGACCAACAATCCCACGCCAACCGCTCCCACAGAGGACAAAACACCACCACGTATGACGATCCAACAACCTATTGGCAATTTCATCATCACGAGCGCGGCACGGCTTACCTTTAAGGGAACCGCTACCGACAACGTTGGCGTACGTCAGGTCACCTGGACCAACTCCGCCGGCGATCAAAGTGGCGCTGCCACCGCGGTAAACAACAACGGCATCATGAGCTGGTCTTTTGATGTAAACCTTGCTGTCGGCTTCAACGCAATCCAGGTTCGCGCCTGGGACACATCCGGCAATTCAACGCTCTATTCGACGACCGTGCGCCGCTACTAGAACGAGAAGCGACCACCCAATTGGAACGCCCGCGGGCCGCCAGAGCCAAACACCTGGCCCGAACGGCTCGTCGGCACACCAAAGGCCGCCGGATTGTTCAGCGTGTTCGAGATGCCGCCGAGATTGGCAATGTTGAAGATGTTGAACGCCTCAGCGAAGACATTCAACTTGTAGCGCTCGCGGAACAACAGCACCTTCGTCAGGCGAATGTCCTGCGAGGAGAAGTTGTCACCGAAGCTGTAATCGGCCGGCAGCGTCAGTCGCGGAATCGTCTGGCCGCGTGCTGTGCGCGGACGCTGGCCATTCGGCAGATCCGGGTACAGCGCGTTCCAGTCGGCAACGGCCTTCTCAAGGCGCGCCTTGGTCGGGTTGCGGTCCGGCACATTCCACCCCGGCAGGAATGACGTGTCGTTGCCATCGCCATCAAGGTCAACGCTAGTCACCTGCGGACGATAAGCCCCACGCGTACCCATTGAGGAAATGAACGAAAATTGCACCTTGAACGGCAGGTCCACAATGCCCGACACGTTCAAGCCGTGACGACCACCGCTGGGCCCCCAATTCTCAAACCAGTTGTCGAGATTCGTCACGCCATTCATCGTCAGCATGTTGGTAAACGCATACGAAGCCAGGAATTGATACCGCTTCGAGAAACGCTTGTCCACCTTCACCAGCAAGCCACGATATACCGAGCGTCCGGCCGAAGTACGAATGCCGATCGAACCGGTCGAACAGTTCGCCAGCGGGTCGCTCGCCTGGGCGCCAACGCAGCGCGGGATCACCGGCCCCTGCACGCGGAAAAAGCGGTTGTAATCGAGCGAACCCAGATCCTCGCGGAAGTTGTGGCGATACACAAAATCGGCATTCACCACCAGATCCTTGCGCACCTCGCGCTGCACGCCAATCGTGATGTGGCGGGAGTAGGCGGGGCCATAGCGATACGGATAAATATCAGTTCCCTGCTTTGAGATGTTGATGTTGCGGATCGTCAGATCGTTCGGGTTCGGGTTCGCCGTCGCCGCTTCGGCCTGTGCGCGCACCTGCGGCAGAATGCTCATCAGGTCCGCCAAACGGAAGCCTGTCGGCAGCGTGCGGAAGTCCAGCGGCGTGCCCACCGCGACATTCGGCAACACACCCGGAATCGGGTTCACAATCCCGGCAATCGGGTTCGGGATGCTCTGCCCACCGATCTGCTGGCGACCATTGCCCACCGGGCCGATCGCCGCGCGCTCGCCCAGGCGCTGCGACAGTTCGGTCGTATCAAAGTAGTAGCCAAAGCCACCACGGATCACCGTCTTGTTGTCCTTGAACGGGCTGTAGGCAAAGCCGATTGACGGGCTCCAGTTCGTGTAGACGGGCCGCGTCGGATCGAGGCTTTCCATGATCGGGCGCAGCAGCGCGGGCTTCGAGAGATCGCTGTTCGTCAGCGTCGATTCAAACTGCCAGGCAAGGCCATAGTTGATCGTCAACTTGCGGCTCGCCTTCCAGGTGTCCTGGAAGTAGAAGTGATAGCGGCGGTTGTTGCCTGCCTTGTCCTTGTTGTAAGGCGGCGGCTGTGACGGGTCGCCCACCCCGATAGCAAACACAGCCAGGGGCAACCTCAACACATCCGCATTCGTCGTGAACGTGCTCGGCAGCCCAAATGCCGCCAGCGGAATCCGGTTGGCCGCCATGATGTCGGGTCCCCACAGCTGTCCTGCGGCCGGATCACCAAATGCCCAGAACCCGCGGAACGGCATGTTTTCGTAGCTGCCGCCAAAGCGCAGCCGGTGCGTGCCGCGCTGCCAGGTCATGTTGTTGACGATGTTGTAGCGGCGAATGTCGCGGCCCTGGGGCCCGTTCGAGGTGTTGCCAAATCGCACGTTCGTGCCGGCAATCGACATTTCGGGCAACCCGAGCCCAAGACAGCCCGCGCACTCATTCGCCGTCGGATGCAGGTTGCGATTGTTCCAGTAGTGATAAGCAAAGCGGAAGTCGTTCACCAGCGTCGCGCTGAGCGTGCTCGTCACGCCCATGATGCTCTGGTCGGCCCAGTTGCGATTCACCAGCCAGTTCGACGGCAGCGTCGCGCCACTACGCGGCCCAAATCCGTTGTTGCCATCATGCGAATAGCGCAAGAACATGTTGTGCTTCGTGTTGATGCGGTAGTCAAACTTCGCGCTGATCTGCTTGCCGTTGTAGGGGTTGCTGTAGTTGTTGGCCAGGCTCGCGAAGAACGGCGAATCCGGCTGCACCGTTACCACCGAATCCTGATTGTTGTTCTCCATGTTGAAGAAGAAGAAAAGCTTGTCGCGCTTGATCGGGCCCGACACGAGGAACCCGCTCTGCCGCCGGGCAAAGAACGGATCCGGAGCGAACGGATTGCGCCGCAACGCCGGATAGGCCGAGAGGTTGTTGTCGCGGAAAAAGAAGTAAGCCCCGCCATGGAAATCATTGCCGCCCGAGCGCGAAACAATGTTCACCGCGCCACTGGCTGCAATGCCCGTCGAAAGATCAAAGTTGGCGCTCGTAATCTGGAACTCTTCCACCACTTCTTGCGAGAAGTTCTGCGCCGTGTTGCCTTCGAGCGGATTGCGCACATTGCCGCCATCCACAGTGATGGCCGTTTTGCCCGAGCTGCCACCCAGCACCGACACGCTGAATTGCGCGTTGTACTGTGCCAGGCTCTGAGTGCCGACGCCGACGCCCGGCTCGAGAAACGCCAACTGCAAAAAGCTGCGGCCGTTCAGCGGCAACGCTTCGATCTGCGTGCGTCCAATCACGCCGTCGATCTTGTGGCTGTCAAACGCCAACTGCGCCGTCGCCGCATCCACCGTCACCGACTCGGTCACCGCCCCCACCTGCAGCCTGATATCAACCGTTGTCGTGCTGCCCACCACCACGATCGCCTCGCGAATCGTCTGGCGGAAGCCTGATAGTTGTGTCCTTACCTCGTAGCGTCCCGCCGGCAATGCCGGCACACTGAATTGGCCTTCAGTGCCGCTCTTGACCTCGCGTTTAAGGCCAGTCTCCAGATTGGCAACACTAACTCCGGCATCGGCTACAACGGCACCCGATTCATCCGTTACCGTTCCGGCAATCGCGCCGACAGGCGCCTGCGCAAAAGTGGCAATCGCAAAGCAAAGGGCAGTGACTACAAGCTTAAACATGCTTTGCCATTTTACATGGACTCGGTTACAAATTGCGCAATTTGCGGGACATCTCCCCCCCACGTTCAAACGGTGCGGCGGCCGCACCGGTCCGCAGCGATTCCCGCATCCGGCCCAGTTCTTCGATCATGCGGCCCAGCGCTGCGTCGATGTTGCCGGCGTTCGTCAGCAAGATGTCCTCCCACAGCTCATAGCTCGACAATGCCAGCCGTGTCATATCGTGCAAACCTGGCCCCGCCACTTGCCGCAGATCCTCATCATGCAGCATGCTGGCCAGCGACGTGGACACGAGTTGGGGCAGATGCGAGCTGAGCGACACCATGCGGTCATGCGTCTCGGCATCCAGCGTCACCACCCGAGCACCAAAGGCTTGCACCATGTCTTCGAGAAACGGCTCGTGTTCGGTCAGGATCCATGGTCGCCCGGCAAACAACTCCGCCGTCGCGCCCTCAGGCCCACGCGTCTCCTTGCCCGCCATGGGGTGCCCACCCACAAAACGGCAGCGCGTCAGCTGTTCCCGAGCTGCGGCACAAATCGCGCCCTTCGTGCTGCCCACATCGGTCACCAGCGCACCCTCTCGCACCAGCGGGTTGATCTGCGAGATCAGCGCGAGGATGCGCCTTACCGGCTGCGCCAGCACCACCACATCGGCGTTCAATAACGCTTCCTCAAGCGGCAGCGCCACGTCCACGGCACCGATCTCGAGGGCCCGGCCCACCACCGCCGGCGAGCTGACGCCAATCACGCGATCAAACTTTTGCGCTTTGTTAGCCGCCAGCCCCAGACTGCTCCCCAACAGCCCCGTGCCGACGATGGCCAGCGTTGCCATTACTCTTGCAGCCGGCGCATTTCGAGCATGATCGCCGTATAGATCCGCTCGACGGCGTCATTGCTCAGCGGCCCTCCGTTACGGGCGCCCATGCCTTCCACCACCGCGCGCTCCCGCGACAGCTCCACCACCGGCAAACCCGCTTCACGCTTGGCCGCGCCAATCTCAAGGGCAATCCCCGCGCGCACATTTAGCAGTTCAAGAATCTTGCCGTCAATCCCGTCAATGCGCCCACGGCATTCCTTCAATTTGTCGGCAACATCAGGCACGCCCACGCACTGCCCCCTGTTTCAAATCTCTCGCCATCCGCTCAATCTTATCCAAGAGTTCCGCTGCTGGGGTGGTCTCAATAGCCTTTACAAAACTGCTGCCCACCACCACACCATCGGCCACCTTGCCCACTTCTGCCGCCTGATCGGCACTCGAGATGCCAAAGCCCACGCCGAGCGGCAACTGCGTAAACTGCCGCAGCTTGTTTACCAGCGGCTCCACCGAAGAGCTAACCTGCGCCTGCTCGCCCGTAACTCCCGTACGGCTCACCACGTAGACAAAGCCCGAGCAATACTTTGCCACCAGATCCAGCCGGCGATCCGTGCTGGTTGGCGCGACAAGAAACACCGTATCGAGCCCCGATGACTTTACCGCATTCACAAAGCTCTCGGCCTCTTCAACACTCAAATCGGTCAGCAAAAATCCATCAATGCCCACCTGCTTGGCCCGCTCGGCAAGCCGCTCAAATCCATAGCGCATCACCGGGTTCAGATAGGTAAACAGCACGATCGGGATGTTGCTCGTCTTGCGAATCTGCTCGGCCACGCCCAGCACCTTTTCCACCGTTGTCCCGGCGGCCAGCGCGCGTTCGCTGGCTCGCATGATCACCGGGCCATCGGCGATCGGGTCGCTAAATGGCACACCAAGTTCAATCACATCCGCGCCACCCCGCTCAAGGGCGGCCACGATCTCCACCGTACGCTCCGGGCGCGGGTCTCCGGCCGTCACATAGGCAATCAGTGCAGGCTCATTGCGCGCCTGCAATTCACTAAAACGCTGGCTGATGCGAGTCAGAATCGAGCTCCTTCAAATTTTCACGATAGATGTTGATGTCTTTGTCGCCGCGCCCGCTGAGGTTGACGAGAATGATGTCGTCCTTGGCAGTGGCAGGGGCGCGACGCAGGGCTTCGGCCACCGCATGCGAGCTTTCCATGGCCGGGATCAGGCCTTCCATACGCGACAACTCGACCGCCGCCTCAAGCGCTGTGGCATCATCACAATCCACATACTCGGCGCGCCCCTGATCATGCAGGAAGGCGTGTTCGGGCCCGATCAGCGCGTAATCAAGCCCGGCCGAAATCGAATGCGTCAGCGCCACCTGGCCATCTTCATCCTGCAACAGGTAGCTGTAGGCGCCATGCAAAACGCCCGGCGCTCCGCCGCTAAATCGGGCGGCATGCTCGCCCGTCTTCTTGCCCTTGCCACCGGCTTCAACACCAATCAGCTTCACTTCCGTATCCGGCACAAACGCGTGGAACAACCCTATCGCATTAGATCCGCCTCCCACACAGGCAATCGCCATCGACGGCAGCCTGCCTTCGCGCTCGAGCATCTGCGCCCGCGCCTCATCGCCAATGCAGCGATGGAAGTCGCGCACCATCATCGGATAAGGATGCGCGCCCAGTGCCGAACCGAGCAGGTAATACGTCGACTGCACATTCGTCACCCAATCCCGCATCGCCTCGCTGATCGCGTCCTTGAGCGTGCGCGAACCATTCGTCACGCCCACCACTTCAGCCCCACACAAGCGCATGCGGAAGACATTCAGACTTTGCCGCCGCATGTCTTCCTCACCCATGTACACGCGACATTCCAGCCCCAGCAGTGCGCACGCCGTGGCGGTAGCCACACCATGCTGCCCCGCCCCTGTCTCGGCGATGATACGCTTCTTGCCCATCTTGCGCGCCAGCAGCGCCTGGCCGAGCGCGTTGTTGATCTTGTGCGCGCCGGTGTGCAGCAGGTCTTCCCGTTTGAAGTAGATCTTGCCTCCGCCCAGCTTCTCGCTCAAACGCTTGGCGTAGTAGAGAGGCGTCGGCCGGCCCGCATAGTTCTTCAGCAGGTCCGACAGTTCCGCCTGAAACGCGGCGTCGTATTTGAGCGCGAGATAAGCCTGTTCGAGCTCCTCAAGCGGAGCCATCAACACTTCCGGGACATAACGGCCGCCATAGGGGCCAAAGTGTCCGCCGGCATCAGGGACGGTTAACATACCTCGTCAAACTCCTTCCGCGCTGCCTCGATAAAGGCGCGCATCTTCGCACGATCTTTCTTGCCCGGCTCGCTTTCAATGCGCGAGCAGGCGTCCACACCCCAGGGCCGCAGCTTGCGAATCGCCTCGCCGACATTCGCGGCATCGAGGCCTCCGGCGAGCATGATCTTGCCCTTCAGACCGTCGGCCAGATTCCAGTCAAACGTCTTGCCAGTGCCGCCTTCCAGCGCGCCGGCCGGCGTATCCAGAATCACGGCTTCCGCGCGGGCGCCATCAATGTCCTGCTGCGTCAGAGCATGGTCCACACTGATCCCCTTCCAAACGCGCAATCCGTCGATCGAATCCATCTTGTGCAATTGCGCCACATCAAGCCTGTACTCATTCATGATGTCGCGTACGCGTTCCGGATCTTCATTTACAAACAAACCCACCCGCCAGAAGTCATCCGGCAAGTCCCCCAAAAACGCCGTGTCCTTCACAAAGCGCTTGCTGCCCGGCCAGAAGTTAAAGCCCAGCGCGTCGGCCCCGGCATCGAGCGCCGTCAGGGCATCCATCGCATCCGTGATCCCGCACACCTTGACGATCACGCCACCAGCTCCTTGAGCGCGGCCGGATTCCGCATGAGGCTTTCCCCCACCAGAAATGCTTCATAGCCCGCCGCTCGTAGCGTCGCCACGTGTTCCCGGGTAAAGATGCCACTTTCTGAGACACGCAACACGCCCGTGGGCATCTGCCCGGCCAGGGAGAGCGAGGTCTCAAGCGTCACCTCAAACGTGCGCAGATTGCGGTTGTTTACTCCGATCACGGTGGCGCCACTGTCAATCACTCGCTTCAACTCTTCGGCGTCATGCACTTCAACCAGCGCATCCAGCCCCAGCGAGCCGGCAAACTCGCGCAGGTGGCGCAATTGCTCGGTCGTAAGAATCGCGGCAATCAGCAAGATCGCATCGGCGCCGTTTGCCGCCGCCTCTATGATCTGTGATTCCTCGAGAGTAAAGTCCTTGCGGATTACCGGCAGCCCCACGGCGCCCCGCACGGCAATCATGTCTTCGAGCGAGCCTTGAAAGAAATCCCGATCCGTCAGTACGCTCAACGCTGCCGCTCCACCCAGTTCATAACCACGGGCGATCTCCACCGGATTGAAGTTTTCGCTGAGCACCCCGCGCGAGGGCGAGGCCTTCTTCACCTCGGCGATTACGGCAGGGCTGATCACCGCGCGTACTCGCAGACATGAGGCGAAGCCACGCTGGCGACCCTTCAGATCCGTTGCGCGGCGTTCGAGCTCGGCCAGACGCGGACGCAAGTCCGCCAGTTCCTCATGCTTGCGCGCGACGATCTTCGCCAGAATATCCGGAACGTCCATTTACATGTACTCCGGCACTTCAATGCCTAAAGTGCCAAGCGTCTTCTCGAGCTGACGCGCAAAGTGCTGCGTCATCCAGATCAGCACCGCGCGCCGCGCCGGATCAGCTTCATCCAGCACACGGTAATCATGATAGAAGCGGCTGAAGCCCTGCGCCAGCTGGAACGCATACCGCGCCAGCGCCGCCGGCTCACCGCTCGCAACAGCGGCTGCCAATACCGAATCCAGCCGCGAGACATCGAGCAACAGTTGCCACAGATCTTCAGTCTCGAGTACCTTGGCGAAAACGTCTTCGCTCAACTCGGCCTTGAAATCGGGCAACTGTTCCACCTTGCGCAGAATGTTGCGCGCCCGTACAGCGGCATACTGCACATAAGGCCCCGTCTCGCCTTCAAAGCTCAACGCTTCCTGCAGGTCAAACGCAATCACGCTCGTGCGCGTGAACTTGAGCAGGAAGTACCGCAGCGCACACACAGCAATCTGCTCGGCCACTTTCGCGCGAGAAGACTCGGGCTTATCGGCATGACGCGAATCCACTTCCACCCGCGCCCGCTCGATCAACTGGTCGATCAGGTCATCAGCCTTCACGCCGAGGCCCTTACGGCCGCTCATCTCAACATAGGGCTTGGCCTTGTCTTCTTCGCTCAGTTCGATGCCCAGCTCAACGCAGGTGCGCGGGCTGAGGGCGACCATCTCGTAGCTGAAGTGAATACTGTTGGCGGCCTGGTCGTTGTAGCCGAGCGCCCTGAGGCCCGCCGCGACAACATCCTGCAGATAGCTCTGCCGCGAATCGATCACGTTGTAGACGCTTGTGCCGCCGCCGAACTGTACCTTTTCGGCGCCGTCGCTCTGCGTCGTCGAAATGTAGCAGGGATGCCCGTTCGGATAGCGACGCAGTTTGCGATAGTAGAAATCCTTGCCAAGCAGACCAAACTTCCACAACTGATAGGCGATGTCCTTGCCCACGTAGGTCACCGTGCCGTTCGAGCGCACGATCACCTTGCTGTCTTCTTCACCCGCGTTCTCGCGGAACGCCGAACCCGGCATCACCCAGCAACCAGCGTTCTTGCCTTCGGTCTCAAAATAGATCGCCTTGCGTTCCTTCAACTGCTCAAAGCAATTCGCCCAGAACTTCAGATGCAGGATCTCGCTCTCGCGTGGCAGAACGTCGTACTGAATGCCCAGGCGCAGCATGGTGTTCAGATGGCATTCCACAATGGCGTCAGCAACCACATGCCCCAGCTCCGACAATTCCCCATGGCCGCTTTCAATGGCGTGCAGCGTTTCAACGCGCCACTGCTTGATCTCTTCCATCTGCGCCACGCGCGAATAAAGATCCCAGCAGTAGTAGTCAAACCGCGGCTGCTTGGCGAGCACAACCACTTCGGCCGCCGTCTTTTTCTCGACAAAATGAAAACCCGCCACTACATCCGCCACCTGCACGCCGGTGTTGTCGATGTAGTTCTGCACTTCCACCTTCGTGCCCATGGCCTTCATCATCCGCACAAACGTATCGCCCAGAATCGCGTTGCGCAGGTGGCCGATGTGCGCCGCCTTGTTGGGATTGATATTGGTGTGCTCGACGATCGTCTTGCGGGTTGAGAGTTCCAGCGTCTCCTGATCCCGCGCCTCAAGGATCCGTCGCGCATACCAGCCACGGGCAAAGCGCACGTTCAGATAGCCGTTGGCCACCTCGAGCGCGGCAACGCCTTCCAATTGTCCGGCGAGCCCTTCGGCCAGTTCTTTGGCAATGGCCACCGGGGCCTTCTTCAACTGGCGCGCCAGCTGAAAGGCAACCGGCAAGGCGACTTCGCCAAAACTGGATTGCTTGGGCTGCTCGGTCGTAACCGGCACATCCACAGAAAATTTCGTCTGCAGGTAATGAGAAACAGCTCGTGAAATCGAGCCCTCAAGGCTATGGAACACTGTCCCTCAAGTGTAGCAACGCTATACTGGGTGTTTAAGCAAACCATGCCGAAAATCACGCTCGTCAACGACGGTAGCACCTACGAATTCAACCCCGAAGACATCCCCTACGGCGGTCACGGTAAGCCTTTGAGCCTGCTCGACCTTGCAGAGCACTTTGGTTTTCACATCGAACACGCCTGCGGCGGCAGCTGCGCCTGCACCACCTGCCATGTTGTCATCAAGAGTGGCGACGCCAACCTCTCCGAAATGGATGACGACGAGCAGGATCGTCTCGACATGGCGCCCGGCCTCACCCTGCACTCGCGCCTCGGCTGCCAGTGCGTCGTCAAGGGTGATGTCGAGTTCGAGATCCCTAGCTGGAATCGCAACTACGTCAGCGAAGGCGGCGGCTCGATGAACCTCGGCGACGCCATCCCCAACCCCAAGAAGTAAGCTAGAGCCGCGGCTGCGGCGGCTTCATCTTCGACCAGGCATTCAAACCCTTCCGGCGCATCTTGCGCCGGAAAACTTTTTGGCGATTCGTCGTGTACAGGTAATTGAGCTCCGGCCCGCCAAACACGCAATTCGACGGCTGCAAGCCCTGCGGATTGTTGATCACCGCCACCACCCGGCCCGGCGCGTCACAGATCTGGATCCCCAACCTCGTCGCCACATAGAGGTGCGCCTCGGTATCCATCGTCATCCCGTCACCACCGGATTGCGAATCCGTGTCCCAGGTTTCCAGGTGATAGTAGGGTTGCCCGTTGGCGAGCGCGCCGTCCGGCATCACCTGCCAGCTCCATACCCACTTCGATCGCATATCGACAGCCATCAACAAGCTCTGGTCCGGCGAAAGGATAATGCCGTTCGGAAACTCAAGCCCCTCGTGCACCACCCGCTTCTGCCCGCCCGGCGCCAGATGCCAGATCTTGTGCGCAGCCGGCTCCGTCCACCAGATTTCACCCCTGGCATTCACCACCAGATCGTTCGACCCCACATCCGTCGCCAGCACTTCCTCGCGGCCATCCGGCTGATAAGCGACGATCTGGCGCTTCTTGTTCTGGCACGCGTAAAGCCGCCCATCGGCGCCAAACATCAAACCGTTCGCCCCACCAGAATCCGCCTTGAATAACGTCACCTTGCCGGTGGCGTGCTCAATGCGATGGATCTTGTCGTTGCGCACGTCGGTGAAGTACACGTTGCCCCCGCGGTCTACCGCCGGGCCCTCGGTGAATCCGTGCCCGGTAGACAGTTCCTCCCAATCCGTCATCGGATCAAGAAACTCGGTGACAAAATGTCGCTCAGCGCCCGGCTTGCCCTTCGATGCCACGATCGGTTGTTTCCAGTTCGCCCAAAGCCATTCGAGGCTCTCCACAAATACCCGCGCCCCATGGTTGTCGTTATGCCCGTCAGTGCCCTTGTCAAAGCGCACCTCATAGCCGGCGTATTCCAGTGAGAAGGCGAGCGACTGGTTAGCCATCCACCAACTGCCCGAGTAGATGTTCAGATCTGTCGAACCATCCTGCAGGTACACGCGCAGCGGCTTTGGCTCCACCTTGCGTACGAGGTCGTGATACACGTCCCCGCCCCGCAGGTTCACATAGCTGCCGATGTAGCTCAACACGCGGCGGAAGAGGTCCGGCCGGTTCCACGCGGCGGTAAACGCGCAGATCGCCCCCGAACTGGATCCACCAATGCCACGCAGGTTCGGATCGTTTGTAATCGGGTGCGCCTTGGCAATCACCGGCAACAATTCCTCGGCCAGAAATCGCACATAGCGATCCCCCAACCCGTCGTACTCATAGCTGCGGTTGTAGCGGGCTTGCTCGCTATCGGGATTGAGCGCTGGCATCACGCCCGGCTGCACAAACACGCCCACCGTCGGCGGCATCGCGCCACTGGCGATCAAACGGTCAAACACCTCAGCCGCCTTGTAGCGCCCCGTCTCATTGATAAACTTCGCGCCGTCCTGCAGCACCATCAGCGCATAACCACCCGTCGGCGCCGGTACGCCGGGCACATACACCCAGTAATCGCGCACTGTTCCGGGAAACAGCTGCGAAGACTGAAACGTGCTTTTCGTCACCGTGCCACGCGGCGCGGATGTCTGCGCCAGCGCCGCCGTCGCGACGCCAGCCTGAAGGATGTCTCTGCGGGAAATCACGCCGCTATTCTATACGCAGCGCCGACATCGGTTCGATCGAGGCAGCGCGTCGCGCCGTGAGGTAAGCCGCCAGCGCGCCAAACAGCACCACCAGGCCGACCGCCACGCCCAGCGCACCCGCATCCATGGGCTTCACCCCATAGAGCTGCTTCTCGGCGAATCGCCCCAGCCCTACAGCCAGTGGCAAACCCGCCGCCGCACCAAGCACAAGGTACAGGCCCGCCTCCCCCATGACCCCCGCCAGCACGCTGCCACGTGCCTCACCGAGCGCCATGCGAATGCCAATCTCGCGCGTACGCCGCTCCACCGTGTACGCCATCACGCCATAAAGGCCCACCACCGCCAGCAGCAGCGCCACCCCGGCAAAGAACGCCGACAACTCCGCCACCAGCTTCTCCTGCCGGATCTGCTCCTCCACGAGCATCTCCATCGACTGCGCCTCCCCCAGCGGCACCGTCGGGTCGACCTGCGCCACCGCTGCGCGGATCGCCTGCACCATGCGCTTGGCCTCTCCACGGGCACGCACGGTCAGCACTGCCGTGCCCAACCGGTCCGCCTGCTCATAAGGAACATACCAGTAGCTTTCGGGCACATCATTGATACGCACCTGCCTCAGGTCGCGCACCACACCCACGATCGTATGCAGCGGGTCCTCAATGCCAGGCCGCGCACCACGCCCAATGCGCTTGCCTACGGCTGACACGCCCGGAAAGTAATGCCGCGCAAAGCTCTCGTTCACAATCGCCACCGGCGCCGCGCCCGGCACACAATCCGCCTCGGTAAAATCTCGCCCCGCCACCAGCGGCGCGCCAATCAGCGTAAAGAACTCGGCGCCCACCGCATTGCGCAATGGCGTCTTCTCACCCGGTCCAATCGTCCGGCCTTCCACGCGCAAGCCGCTTCCCCACATCGATCCGCTCAGCATGCCCATGGCGCTCAGGCTCACGCCCTCGACACCCGGCGTTTGACGCACCTGCTGCAATACCCGGCGGTAATAGCCAAGCATGGCGTCCTTCTCGCGGCTCACTGCCTCTGCTGTCAACCCGAGCGTCACCACATGCTGCCGGTCAAAGCCGGCATCCGTCCGTCGCAGATTGTCGAGCGTTTTGAGGAAAAGCCCCGCCCCGGTTAGCAACAGCACCGAGAGCGCCACTTGCACGCTCACCAGCGCTTTGCGCCCCCTGAAGCGCACCGCATTCCCTGCCCCCTGTCGATCCGCAGTCATGGCGGGCACAAGGCCAAACCCCAGCGCGGCGAGCAACGTAAAGCCCAGCGCGTATAGTGCTGGCCGCAGGCTGGCGCCTTCGGCCAGAATCGCCTGCGCCCGCTTGCCATACGTTTCCACCATCAGATACTGCTCGAGGCCATTGGCCAGCAGCAGCCCCACCACGCCGCCAATGCCTGCCAGCAAGAGGCTCTCGGTCATAAACTGGCGCACCAGCCGGCCCCGGCTGGCCCCGATCGCAAGGCGCGTTGCGATCTCGCGCTGTCTTGCCGCGGCACGCGCGAGCAGCAGATTCGCGAGGTTGATACACGCAATCAGCAACACCACGCCCACCACCGCCGACAAAACCTGGAAGGGCTTGCCGTAAAAAGTCTCACGCCGCTTCAGGTCAAATCCCATACCAGCCGGCTCGAGCTTTACCTGCGTCGTCGCCACCAGTTTGCGATCAAAGTCAGACCTGGCCTTCTCGAGGAGATAGCGGCGGTGGATCGCCGTCAGTTCCTGATCGAGCACCGCCACGTTGACTTCCGCCTTGCGCCGCACCAGCAGCCGCAGCCACCAGCCCACATCCACCGGCGAGAGCGACGGCTTGCCATTGAGCGCTCCGCTCATCATGACAGGCAGGAACAAATCCGTCCCACTAAAGCGCTGCACCGAAGTGAAGTTGCGTGGCGTCACGCCGATGACGGTAAACTTTTGTCGGTTCAACTCCACCTGCCGCCCAATAATTGCCGGGTCGCCACCAAACTCGCTCTGCCAGAACGCATGGCTGATCACCGCGTATGGATGTGCCCCGGGCGTAACCGCATCGCTCGCCGCGAGCAAGCGCCCCAGATGCGGCTTGAGGCCGAGCATCTCGAAGTAGTTGCCGCACACGTATTCGATCCGCTTGAAGGTCGCCTCACCTCCAGCGCGAAAGCTCACCTGATTGGTGGCGCTGCACGTGACGGCCTCCACACCCTTTGCGTCACGTTCGATGTCTTTGACTAACCCGTAGCCGAACACCGCGTTGCTCGTGCCCGGTTTGGTCTGCGAATCCACCGCGGCAAACTGCAACAGGTTCTCAGGCTCCCGCACCGCCAGATCGTCATAGAGCACCCGCTGGAACACGCTGTAAATCGCCGCATTGGCGCCAATGCCGAGTGCCAGGCTGGCCACCGCCGCCAGCGTAAACATTGGGCTCTTGCGCAGCAGCCGCGCGGCGAAGCGCAAGTCCTGCCCAATGGAATCGAGCCACGCAAAGCTCCACATCTCGCGCGTTGCCTCTGCGGCCTGGGTGACGTTGCCAAAGGTGAGCCGCGCCGCCCGCTCGGCTGCCTCGCGCGACTCTCCGCGCGCCATCCTCGCCTCAATCTCCATTTCAAGATGCGCAGCCATCTCCTCGGCCAGATCCTGTTCCCGCTGGTCACGCCGCAGCAGGTTCTGCAATCGCTTGCGGATCCCCATCACGCCTTCTCCATCACAAGCTGGATGGCGCCACTCAGCCGTTCCCACTGCTTGCGCTCGGCCTCGAGCCGCTCGCGGCCAGCGGAGGTAAGGGAATAGAACTTCGCCTTACGCTTGTTCTCGCTTTCGCCCCAGCTCGACTCGATCCAGCCCTGCTCTTCAAGACGGTGTAAGGCCGGGTAAAGGCTGCCCTGCTGCACCAGCAGAACCTTGTCGCTGACCTGTTCAATCCGGTTGGCAATGCCCCAGCCATGCATCGGCTCCCAGGCCAATGTACGGAGGATTAGGAGATCAAGCGTACCCTGTACGAGGTCGGATGGTTTACCCATGCCTCGATTATTGGGTTGCTCTTGTAGATAGTCAAGGGGAAGGCCGAAATGAAACTGGGCCGAGTGGGAAAGGTTTCAGATTGAAACAGGTTGGGGCGGGAGTCGCCTGTTTTCATGCAGTTTGGCGTTTGGCACGCCACTTGCAATGTAAACAGACGTAGACAAGACCGACGAGGCTCGCAGAACACAGGGTTGATCACCGCAGTATGACTCCCCGCTCAATCTCCTCCAATATTCTGCCCACCTAACTGACCTACCAATACGTCCCGCCCAACCAGTTCTAGTGAGCCTCATCGGGTCCCCAGCAGAAAACTCCAGTAAAAATACTCTTCAGGTTTTCGCTTGATGTACCGATAAGGTGGAGAGAAGCATATGACACAGCATCCGAATTTCGAATCCGTCCAGGAAACGCTCAATCACATCCACTTCCAGATGGACCTGCTCAAGCTGGTCAACATGCCGGTCGAGCTCACCGGTCCGAGCGTGATGACATCCAAGGAGCCGACTGCCGAAGCCGAAGCAGTCATGAACGAGCTCCGCTCCACTGTCGCCAAGCTCAACCGCAAGTAGTTTGCCCCTCATCCCGGGAGCCTGCCCGTCTTGGGCGACAATGAGGCAAGGTGCCCTCATCCATGTTGCCTGATCTCCAGTCCTCCCGCGACACCCTGCTTGCCATCTGTGCTTCTCTCTCCGCAGAAGTGGCGCTCCGCCAACCGTCTGATGCCTCCTGGTCCATCGCTGCCATCGTCGAGCATCTGGCCATCTCTGAACGGCGGGCGCTGGTGGGCATGAAACGAACTGCCACCCAATCTCCCGCCAATCCTGAATCTCTTGAACAAACAAAGGCCGTCCAGTCCATCCTCGATCAGCACATCGCCGTCGCTACCCGCAAGGCCATCGCACCTGAGGCCACTCAACCCATCAATGCCTCCTGGCCCGGCTCCCTTGAGTCGTTCCTCGAAATTCGTCAGCAAACCCTCGATTTCCTTCAAACCTACGGGGACAAGCTTGGCGCGTACACCATGCAGCATCCCCTTCTCGGCACAATGACGCTCGTCCAGTGGCTGCAATTCACCGCCGCACACACCGTCCGGCACACGACACAGATCCGGCATTTGCTCGAGTCGAAATGAAGCGTGATCCCTTACTGCTGCTCATTCTGCTCACCGTCTTTGTCATTTGCTACCTCACGCTTTATCCCTTTCAGTGGAGCCCGGTTCGTTCCCCCATCCTGCAATGGGTACCAATTGCCACCACCGGCATCTGGCTCGACTCGCTCTTGAACTTCTACCTGTTTTTTCCTCTTGGAGTCCTTTGCGGCATTCGCTTTCAATTCAAGGGTTCCGTACTGATCAGTATCGTTGCCTGTTGCTTGCTGTCAACCAGCGTCGAATTCACGCAGGCATTTCTGTTCAATCGGTATTCGACAATCAACGATGTCTTCCTCAACACGCTCGGCGCCGCAACCGGAATTCAGCTCGCCAATCTCCCCATCTTCGAGCAAAAGCTGATTCCTGCATGGATCCTGTTCGCCGTCCGTCATCGCGCCTATGGCGTGATGCTGGCGCTCTGGGCCTGCGCGCTCTACTTCCCCTTCATGCCCCGATTCGGCATCTACGGGCTCATGTATCAGTTAGGAGATCTCAACCTCGAGACAATTCTGCGCTCCAACCATGTGCTTGTGCTGTGCGCGAGCATGATGGTGGTTTTGCTCATGCGTGAGTATCACAGCAAACAGGTGACGCTTTACCTGACATTGGCCCTGACGACACTCATCCCGTTTCAACTGTTGGTGGTGAACCGCAACCAGACGTGGGCCTCGCTGTTGATATGCCTGCTTGGCTACCAGATCGGGCTTGCGCTTGCCTTAAGTCTCGAGGTCATCCCCCATAAAGTCCTGGCATGGGCCAGTACAGGCGCAATTCTGGTGCTGCAGCTCTACCCCTTTCAACCCCACCTCAATTCAACCCAACCCTTCGCCTGGATCCCCTTCAGCAGCACCATGAGCATCAATCTCGCCATCGGCGGGCGTATCCTCGCCATGAAGTGGTTCGTTTACTGCTATGCGATTCGCCAATGGAGCTTGTACAAGCAAACCCCGGCGCTCAAGCCAGCCCTCAGCATTGCGCTCGTATTGTTTGTCACCGAATGGGTGCAGACACTCCTGCCTGGACGATCGCCCGAGATTACGGATTCGCTACTCGCATTGCTGGCCGGTGTTCCAGCCTTAACACTGGAGCAAAAAGCAGATCAAGGCTTGTAGCGCGCGGCGAGAAACTCGATCAGGCTCGCCTTCTGCTCGGGTGGCACCTGCGCCCCCCAGCGCACCATCTTTTCCACTTCACGCTCCCACTGCACCTTCGTCAGCTTCTGGCCGCGCATCAGGTCTTCGTTGTGACAGGAAAGACACGCATTGCGATAGGCTGCCGCACTGAGCGGTTGTACATCCACGCGTACGGTGTGCACGACGTTCCAAAGGTAACCACTCGGGTTCCACTCCTGCTCGAAGGGCTGCGAGTAGCCATTGGAGTCGGTTGCCTTTGCCATGATCCGGAATGAACCGGGGGTGGCATTCCACGAGTAATCCCAAGTCTGCCAGCCCCAACGGCCATTGCTGCTGGTCAGCCGGGCCGGCTGCCAGTTCTTGCCGGCATCGACTGAGACTTCAACCTTGGCCAGCGGCGCCTCACCAGACCAGGCCGCGCCGGCGATCCGTGTCGGCCCCTGGCCGATCACCATGTTGTCCTTCGGCGTGGCGATCACACTCTTGACGCGCAATGTCTCCACCGGCTTCATCTGCGCCGGGTCGACAGCCGTACCGGGCGGCACCGGCTTGTAGGGATGGCGGTAGGCCGTCTTCATAAAGAAGCCGTCAAACTCGCGATCGAGCACATGGATACCCGTAACCCACTTCACCCAGCAATCCGCACCCCAACCCGGAACCACCACACGCAGCGGCGCGCCATGGGAGATATGCAATGGCTGGCCATTCATCTCAAAGGCCAGCATGGTGTCAGGGTCCATGGCCTTGCGCACGGGGATCGAGCGCTGGAACTTCGGCATCGTGCCCACCGGCTGGTCGGCGCCATCAAACATGATGTGCTTGGCCGAACCCTTGATGCCAGCCTTCTTGAGCACATCGGCCAGTCGCACCCCAGCCCAGCGGGGATTGCCAACACCACCCCAGTTCCACTGCAGGCCGGGCATGCGCGGGGCATAGAAAGCGCGACCGTTACCGGCGCATTCCATCACCCCCACCAGCTCAACACGCGGCAGCTTCTTGATGTCACGCAAGTTGAGTGAGATCGGCGAAGAAACCTCGCCCTGCACCTTGAGCGAATAGGTCTCAAGATCGATCGACGGCGTGTAGTGGTGGCTGCGGACGTACAGCAGGTCAAACGGCGTGATGGCTTGCAGAAAGCCATCGAGCGGCATTTCGCAGTCCTCGGGGCGACGCGAATGGATGATCATGCCCGGATGTTTGCCATCGAATGGCTTGTCCGCGGCTAGCAGAAGGGACGACGCTGCGGCGCCAATAAAGCTCCGGCGAGCGAGAGAAGAGTTCCGAGACATGATGACTAGATGTTAATTCCAATTTATCGCAAGTGTTTGGATCACGCCGGACCGCACGTTCACATCCTGGGATTGGGTGGGCAGTCCGTCCCTGGAAACCTCGATTGAATACTTGCCCGGGGCAAGCTTCAAAGTGGCGGGTGTTTTCTGTCCCGCATCCCGGCCATTTACCTTCACGGTGGCTCCAGTTGGGTTAGAGTTCACGATGATCGTGCCTTGCGTCTGTTCGAACTCAACGTTGAGGCGAGACAGCGCCGGAACTTCGATGACACGTAAGCTATCGTCGAATCCAGCAAGTCTCATACTAATGCGGTACTTGCCTCCGGGCAATAGCAAGGTACAAGGAGTTTTGGGGCAACGATCGATTTCGCCGTTGTTGACGAGCACTTCCGCTCCGGCGGGCGAGGACATGAACAGCACCTCATGTGGCTCATTCGTAACGGGTTGGGCCACTGGCTTCGTTTGTTCCTCGGGTTCGGCCGGGGGGGTGACCGGCGCCGGGATCTTCTCGCCGACCGGCGTGGGTTTGGCCGCCTCCGGAACTGGCGCGGGAGCAGTGACAGTTGTTGGTGCTGGTTCAGGACGCTTGGGCACGAACCAGAGGATGCCGCCCACCACGGCCGCTGCACCGACCAATACCCCCAATACAATACGAGCAGGTGAAGATTTACGAGGAGTCTCTGGCAGATTGAGAGGAGGCAGGTTGACCGCTGGTGCTTCTGCAACCACCGTGGGTTCGTCTCCACTCACTTCGCGTTGGGGAGTAAAGCGGGGCGGCTCGAGGTTAAGCGCATGGCTCAGCGCCTCGACAAAGGTGACGCAATTGGGATAGCGGTGTGCGGGAGATTTGGAAAGCGCGCGGGTGAGCACCTGATTGGTGGCGGCATTGAGTGCCGGCACCGGCGGCACCGGCGCCTGCGTAATCTTGTACAGCAGATTGGCGAGGTTGTCGTTGTCAAAGGGCCGGCCGCCAGACAGATATTCATAGGCAATCACGGCCAGTGCATACTGATCCGAGGCGCCGGTGACTTCCCCGCCCCCGACCTGCTCGGGGCTCATGTAGCTGGGCGTGCCGAGGAGGTTGCCAGACTGGGTGGAATCACGGTGCTGCAGGCGGGCAATACCAAAGTCGGTGATCTTGACCTGCGTGCCGCTCAACATCAGATTGCCGGGCTTGATGTCGCGGTGTACGATGCCGCGAGCGTGAGCGTAATCGAGCGCCACGGCGGTCTGTTCCAGAATGCCAAGCAGGTCGGCGGTAGGCATGCCGCGCGAGAAATGCTCGAGCGTGGTGCCCTCGACGAATTCCATGAAGATATAGGCGTTGTTGTGATCTTCAGAGACGTCGTAGATGGTAACGATGTTCGGATGCGAGAGGATGCCCGCCGATTGGGCTTCGCGCAGTAAACGATCGCGAAGCAGCGCACGCGAGGCCTCGTCACCGAGAAGTTCGAGGCGAATGGTCTTAATGGCGATGCGGCGGCCGATCGCGGGGTCAAACGCGCGGTAGACGATCCCCATGGCCCCGCGGCCGAGCTCGTGCTCTACCTGATATCTGCCAATTTTGTGCATCAGCCCGTGAAATGAGTTTCCCACAATCATAGGGATGCCAAAATAAAGAGGTTCATGGCTGACTCCCGTTTGAAACGTTGGGCCGCACTTCTGTTTCCGGTCTTGTTCGCAGCAGTGCTATTCCGGCGCAGCTTCCGCATCTGGTTCCTGAATGACGACTTCGCCTGGCTCGGCCTGCGGCTCGGCATTCACCAGCCGGCTGACCTGTGGGCCGCGCTGTTTGGGCCGATGGCGCAGGGCACGGTGCGGACGTTAAGCGAGCGGTTGTTCTTTCTCGGGTTTGAATGGGGCTTTGGCATGGAGTCTCTCCCAATGCGTCTGTTTGCCTTTGCCACGTTTGCCCTCGCGCTTGTGCTCTGCGTGCTGGTGGTTGAACGACTTTCGGGAAGCCGGATGGCCGGGGTTGCGGCGGCATGCCTGTGGGCACTGAACTTTGGCGTTACCGTGGGCATCAACTGGATCTCCAGCTATAACCAGATCCTGCTGGTGACCTTGTTTCTCGCCACGCTCTACGGCTTTATGCGTGGATGGATGCTCGCGGCCTGGGCGGCCTACCTCCTCGCCTTCGGCGCGCTTGAGAACGTAGTGGTGATCCCGGTGATTCTGCTGGCCTACGCGTGGTTGTTTGAGCGGCAGCGCGTGAAAACAATCTTGCCATTCTTTGTTCCGGCCGTGTTGTTTGCCGCCGCGCACCTGTTCCTGATCCCGAAAGTGCGCACCAGCCCCACCTACCAGATGCATTGGGACGCGAGCATTCTCGAGTCTCTTGCCATCTATTGGGACTGGTCTTTGGGCGCGGCCCGGCTGATCGACTTTGACCCGACCTACGGCTGGATGCTGACCATTTCACACCTTGTGCTGACGCCCGCTCTGCTGGCCTTTGTGGTGTGGCGGGTGGTGAAGCGTGATTTCCTTGCTCCATTTCTGCTATTCGCCGGCCTCGCGCTAATCGGACCGATGCTGCCATTGCGCGACCACCGGACGGATTATTACCTGGCGAGCGCATCTTTTGGGCTGGCAGGCATGCTCGCACTGATCCCGCTGCGCATGGGCCCGGCGGGCTGGGCGGTGGTGGCGCTCTACGCCGTGCCCAGCTTTATCGTGCAGCAGGCGACGATCGAATGGTATTTGAACCGCACGGCGCCGCTACGCCCACTGATTCGTGGACTCAAGCGGGCCTGCCAGTTACACCCCGGCAAGATGCTGATGCTCGAAGGCATCAGCGATGACGTCTACTACAGCAGCTTCATCGACGAAGCCACGCGGCTGATCGGTAGCTGTGAAGTGCGCCTTGAGCCGGGAAGCGGCCCAGCGGGCAACCCCTTCGCCATGGCACCAGCGGCGGCGCGGGCGGCGATTGAGAAGCAAAGTGTGGTGGTGTACCGGTTTGATGGCTCACGGCTTTATGACATTACACGGCAATGGGAAAGCACGAAGGCTTATCTGCTGCTAAGCGGCCTTTCTCCCGAGATTCTGACAGGTGACAAAGCATACGCTGCCCAACTGGCAGGCGACTGGTATGAGAGTGAAGGCACACACCGCTGGATGGGACAGCGGGGGACATTCCGCCTGGGCGGCCCAGGCAAGGTGCTGGCAGTGGAGGGCTTTGTGCCCGAAGCCATGGGTTCGTTTGAGCTGCGACTGACCGTGGGCGGCAAGGAACTCAAGCGCCTCACCGTGGGCGCGGGAGCCTTGAAGATTGAGGCGCCGCTGGGGGACGCGGGCGAGTCGCAAACGATCGAGGGTAGCCTCGAATCGTCGAAAACGATCCAGCCTCAAGGGGATGGCCGGACCCTTTCGATTCTTGTTACAAAAATTTCTATACGCTAGATTCGCAACTTTTTTGGCTATTTTGCATCTCACAGAAACAACGGCTAAAGATTGCGAGCAGAGGACCGATAATCCCTGTCAGGCTCACAAAGCCTTGGATCTTTTCAATTTCTGCCCTGAGCTGTTTGGTTTCCAGACTTCGCGATACATGGAGTGAAGAAAAAAATCTTCAGTTCTCCTGAATATTGGGTGCAACTGGGGCTTGACAGCCGTGTTATAGTCTTTTAAGTCGATTCGCTACCTGTCGATTGATGGGGGTGAATGGCGTTCCCCATCGCGTCCTATCGCGTGGTTTCCGGTCGAGACTCGGACCGGAAGGCCAGTTTCTTTCTCACCCAAAAAGTGATGTTGGCTTGAATGACGCCATTCGAGCATTAGAATTGCTTCACTTCATGTGAGCAGCTTCTGCTAAGATTTTTTTGAAACTTTCGCGAGAATTTTCCGTCTGTAGAGTGACAAGACGAAGAAGAATCGATGAAAGATTGTGGTGACGACCGCCAGGCGTAGTGAGCATACCAGCAAGCGAGCGCCGAAACGGTTGTGGCGGTGAGAACCCGATCCGCCCGGAACAGGTAAAGGAACATAAGGAATAAAAACAATGACCAAACAAGAACTCAACAAATTGAAGGACACTCTCGAGAAGAAGCAGGCCGAACTGCTCCGCGTGATTGTTAACCGTGAAGGTATCGAAATCGAGAAGAGCCCCGATGCCCTCGACGAAGTGCAGCACGCCGCCGAGCGCGAGCTTGCCATTCGAAATCTGGACCGCGACAGCGCCCTGCTGCGCAATGTCCGCGCCGCGCTGGAACGCGTGGCCGACGGCAGCTATGGCATCTGCCTGCACTGTGAAGAGGAGATCAGCGCCAAGCGTCTGAACGCTGTGCCGTGGGCTCCCTTCTGCATCCAGTGCCAGGAACTTGCCGACCGCAACCAGGCCAACGGTCAGGAAAGCTTTGACGACATGCTCGTCCCTGCCTAAGGCAAACAGTATCCCAGAACGGCCACACGCAATTGGGGTCGTTCTACTCCGCAAGCACACAATTGCAGCAAAGGCGCCACCGGGTTTTGACCAAGTGGCGCCTTTTCGTATTTGAAGATCACTCCCGCGTCAGGGCCGCAGCAGCTCGAGCAAGCCTACCAGCTGTTCAATCTGTTCGGGCGACAGCTTGGACATTTGCTCGCGATGCAGGGCGTTGACGGGCGCATCGGCAGATTCGAGCAACTCCAGACCAGCCGGGGTAATAAAGGCCAGCACAATGCGACGATCCGCCGAGGATCGCTCACGCCGCACCAACCCGCGCGCCTCAAGGCGATCAAACAGGCGGGTGATGTCGGGGTCGTGCGAGATCATTCGCTGGGCCGCCTCGCTGCAAGACAAACCCTCGGCTCCAGCACCGCGCAGGATGCGCAAAACGTTGTACTGGGTGGTGGAGAGATTGTAGTTGCGAAAGAGCTCCGTGAAGCCCTGCTGCATATGCTCGTAGCTACGAGCAATATTAATAAACGCTTCTTCCTCGAGACAGGCGAAAGGTTTGTGTTGCGCGATTTCAACGGCTGCTTTGCCGGACATGTTTACGAACCTGCTTTACTGCGAGAGTTGGCTCTCACACACAAATTCCCCCACATGGTCAGCATAGCAGGATATTAATAAATCCTGATACACCTATTGAGTTCTATAACTAAAGGCGTGTCTCGGTTGCCGCTTGCAGGGTTACCTGCACCTTCATCAGCTTGCCGTTGCGAATGAGTTCGATTTCGATGCTGTCGCCAGCGCGCTTGCCGCGCAGCCCGCGCGGAATGGAGTTGGCGTCTTCGGCCTTGCGCCCGTTAATCGACACGAGCAAGTCCCCGCCGATTGCCACCTCATAACCACCGATGACGACCGCGCGCTTGCCTTCGCGGATGCCCGCATTGGCCGCCGAGGAACCCGGACGTACGCGCTGCACAAGCAGCCCCCCCTGGGGATAGCCAAGTTCAGCGGCGAGATCGCCGCCGATCGGCAATACGGCAACGCCCAGCACTGGTGGCTCATATTTGCGGCCGGCGGCAAAGGAATCGAGCATCTCGCGCGCCCGGTTGATCGGCATGGCAAAGCCGATACCGATGGAACCACCAGCGCCGTAGATTGCAGTATTAATGCCGATTACGCTGCCCTGGGAATCGAGCAGCGGCCCACCGGAGTTGCCGGGGTTGATCGAAGCATCCGTCTGGATCATGCCCTCGAGCGTACGGCCGTTTTCATCGCCGATTGAGCGCGCCAGCGAGCTGACAATACCGGTGGTGAGCGTTCCCTCGAGGCCGAACGGATTTCCGATGGCGAGCACCTTCTGGCCGATCTGCACCTTGTCGCTATCGCCAAGCTTGAGAAATGGCGCCTTGGCGCCCTTGAAGTCAACCTGGATCAGCGCGAGGTCGTTATCCGGATCCTTATCAAGCAAGGTGGCGCGGTAGTTCTTCTTGTCGAACGTGGTTACGGTGAGCTCCTGCGAGCCGGAGACCACATGCCAGTTGGTGAGGATCTGCCCGCGGTCGTTGATCACAAAGCCCGAACCAGTCGACTTGGACGGATACACCTGCAGAAACCAATCCTGACGCAACGTGGTGGAGGTGATGAACACCGTGGCCGGGTGGGCCATCTTGTAGATTTCAATATTGTTGTTCTCGTCGCCCGACAGGCCAGCGCCCTGGGCCACCGATGGGCCGGACCACAACGGGCCGGTCGAGCCAACGCCGACGCTGCTCAGCAACCCGCGGGGGCTCCAGCGGGCCACCGAGGTCGCGAAAACAAAACCTCCCACCAGCACGGCCACCAGGCCCAGAATTCGCAGTTTCATAGCTTCACACTCCGTAGCGCTTGGTAAACAGCGCGAGTTTGCTCGAGGGTCGACTCCATGGAGCCAGACGTATCAATCAAATAATCGGCGTACTTCTTTTTTTCTTCGATCGGCATCTGCTTGAGAATGCGGCGCCGGGCTTCCTCACGGGTCCACCCGGAACGGGCTACCGCCCGATCGATGGCCACTTCTTCGTCACACCAGGTCACGATGAGCTTGTCGAAGTTCTTGTAATTGCCAGTCTCCACCAAAATGGCGGCCTCGACAATGGCGATGGCGGATTGGTCGGATTCGCTGATGTTGCTCAACCATTCCTCCTCGTACTGGAATACGGCGGGATGGATGATGGAGTTCAGCTTTTCGAGGGCGCCCGGTTCGTTGAAGACAACCATACCGAGACGCCGGCGCTCAATGTTGCCATTGGCATCGAGAATGGCGCGACCAAAGGCGGCAAGCACGGGTTCGTAGCAGCGCCCGCCCTGCTCAAGCAACTTGTGGCCAAGCTCATCGGCCTTGAGCAAATGACAGCCAAGGCGCACAAGTTCGGCCCCGACGGTGGATTTGCCCGTGGCAAGGCCTCCCGTCAGGCCAACCTGGAGCACTAGCGCTGGCTCCTCTCGGCAGCCTCGACGGTATTGGACATCAACATGGCAATCGTAAGCGGCCCCACGCCTCCGGGTACGGGCGTGTAGGCCGAACTGAGGCGTGCCATGGCTGCGGGGTCGACGTCGCCGGTTAGGCGGCCGTCGATGCGATTCATGCCGACGTCGATCACGACGGCGCCCGGCTGGATATGTTCTTCGCCCAGCATTTCGGCTTTGCCAATGGCCGCAACAAGAATGTCGGCACGGCGGCACTCCTCCGCCAGGTTAGACGTGCGGCTATGGCAAATTGTCACCGTGGCATTCTGCTGCAACAGCAAAATCGCCATCGGCTTGCCGACAATGTCGCTGCGGCCGACAACCACGGCCCGCCGCCCGGCAATGGGGATGTTGTAGCGCTTGAGAAGCTCCATCACGCCCGATGGCGTGCAGGGGCGCAGCCCGGGTGCGCCGGCGAGCAGCTTACCGGAATTGACTGGATGAAAACCGTCGACGTCTTTCTCAGGCACAATCGCATCGAGCACTTTGCCCGAGTCGACCTGCGCAGGCAGCGGCAGCTGCACGAGGATGCCATGAATGGCCGGGTCGGCGTTGAGTGTCGCGATGAGCTCGAGCAGCTCGGTGGTGGTAATGGTGGCCGGAGGAGTCAGCTTGCGGCTGACGATGCCGACCTTCTCACAGGCGGCGATCTTGTTTTTGACGTAGACCTCGCTGGCGGGATTGTTGCCGACGAGCACAACGGCAAGGCCGGGCGGAGTGCCCCGGGCCTTGAGGGCCTCTACGCGGGGCACCAGTTCATTGAGTATCTGATCGCGGATCAGTTTGCCGTCGAGGATCGTTGCCAAGAAGAATCGTTTCCTTTCAGTTGCCGTTGGTAAAAAAGAGCGCCAAGGCCGATGACGCCACAGGCGGCAAGAGCAATGCGAGGCTCAAGAGTGAGGCCAAAGATTGTCATCCAGGCCCCTATGACAATGAATAACACTGGTTGCAGCGGCCAGAGCCACGAAACGGGGCCCAATTGCTTCCAACCCGGCCGTTTGCGCAGTTTGAACAGCGCCGCCACGCTCATTACCGAAAAGAAATTGAGCATGAAACCAATCAAAAAGAACAGCGACGGCAGCGAAGTCATTGTCATCAGCATGGCGACGACGGCTTGCAGCAGAATAGCGGGAGCAGGAGTGCGCCATTGGGGGTCGACACGGGAGGCAACCCGGAAGAATGCGCCATTGCGCGCCATCGCGTAAGCCACGCGGGGACCAACCGTCATCAGTGCGTTCACCATGGCTAGCAGCGCAATCGCAATGAGCGCCGAGAACAGGCCACCGATCTCCATGCCGAACAAGCGCGAAGCCACCAGCGAGCCAATCGCCACCACACCCTTCATGGCGCCGAGCGGCGCACCGAACACATAAACGACGTTGAGCAGCAGAAAGAGAATCGTCACGAGAATCGTGCCGATGGCGAGAGCACGCGGCAGATTGCGCACCGGGTCGCGCAGCTCTTCGGCGATGTACACCGCGGCATTCCAGCCCGAGTAGCTGACATAAACCGAGAACAGGCTGATGGCGAACTGCGAACTCAGCGGAATCGAAGTGTCGCGAATGGCGACGAGCGAAAAGTTGTTCCAGTTGCCGTTGCCGATGGTGAGCCCAAGAAAGATGAAGCCCCCAATGACGGCAAGCTTCAGGCCGGTGAGCACCTTCTGCAGGGCCACGGCCCGCTGGACGCCATAAAGATTGGCAATCGTCACTACCCCGACAATGGCGCAGGCAAGCAACTGCGCCCCACCGATCTCGAGGTGGAGCAGACCGGAGCCAACCTGCCAGTAAACGTTGCGGGCCTGAAAGACTGGAAAGAAGTAGCCGCAGTAATCGGCAAAGGCAAGCGAGGTAGCGGCGGCGGGCCCGGCGAAGCCGGCAATGAAACTCGTCCAGCCAGTCATGAAGCCCCAAACAGGCCCATAGGCTTGTGTCAGGAAGACGTATTCGCCGCCCGAGGAGGGAAAGTTGACGCCGAGCTCGGAATAGCACAGCGCCCCAATCAGCGCCACCAACCCGCCGATCACCCAGATGGCGAGATATAGCATGGGGTCGCCAAGATCTTTGGCGAGAAAACCGGGAGACGTGAAGATGCCCGTGCCGACCATGTTCGATACGACAAGCGCGATGGCGGCACTTAGCGTGATCTGGCGATCCAGGGTGGCGGTGGTAGTCAAACCTCTAGGATAACTGGCAAAAAAATAAGGCTGCCGTAGCAGTTCGCCCGACAGCCTTTCTGCTTCTGACCTGGGGATCAGATAAACCGTATACACTACGCCTTTCGTTTGCGGCTGTCAAGCGTACCCACCAGTTTGGCGACGGGAATGCCTTCGGCCTCGAGTTGTTCGAGGTAGCGCTCGCTGACTTTATTGCGCTCAAAGAAGAGACGCAATTGCTGGGTGAAGACCTGGAAGGTGGTGTTGTCGACAGCAAGGCCCCAGGCTTGTGCGAGGTAGGGCGAGGGCAGGCGGCCTTTGAGGGCATACTGGGCGCAGTCGAAATATAGCTCGATGGCGATGCGTGGATCGCGCGTGGCGTAGCGCTCGGCCAGCCGCGCCCACGCTTCAAGACGGGCGCCATTCTGCCGGGCAACCGAGAGCGCATCCTCAAGCCGATCGTCATCAATCAGCAGGTCGACGAAAAGCCCCTTGGCTTTTTCGGCGACCAGATCCATAGCGCGCTCGCGCCAGCGTTGGCCGTTAGGGGTTTGATTGGAAGCGCGTAGCAGCTCATCAAGCCGCGTCCGTGTGGGCTCGCGTTCGAGTAATGACCAGCGGTAGGCAGCGGCGTCTTCCCACTGGTTTTGTTGTTCAAAGCGTTCGGCCAGATATTCGGCAAGCTTGGGAGCCGGAGCTTTGCGATGCGCCTGGCGGACGATCTCGATGGCGTCCATCGGGCGCTGGCGGGCGTCGAGGTAGGCGGCAACCGTCAGCACGTCGTCGGGTTGGCGCGACATGGCAAGCAGTATGGCGATGCGCTCGTCTTCATCGGGCGAAACGGTGGCCCATTCAAACAGCATGATGCGACGGTTGAGGTAATGTCTGGCCTCGCGCTGGGTGCGATGGGTGGGTTTGTCGCCGAGCACCACGACGCGGTAAACCGGCTCAAGCAGCGAGCGGTAATGTGCGAGGCCTTCAGGGCCAAGCAAGTCGGCGTAGGAGCGTGGGGCATCGGGCAGAATGGCGAAGTTGCCCTCAGATCGCAGTTGGAAAAGCCGCGCGGCCAGAGCCTTGGGCTCGGGGCGAATGATTTCCATGGCGCGCAGATGCAGCGAGGCAAACTCGCGCTGCAATTCGGCCACCTTGGCGTCTTCGTTCGCCATGCGATCGAAGGCGACCATGGCTTGTTCGACGAGATCTTCAAGGCCCTTCTCGGGATGGAAGTCAAGACAGGCGCGCAAGCTCTCGAGCAGAAAGCGACCCTGACGGATGAGGTCGGTGACTTTTGGTTTGCGTGGGGCACGCTCGAGAGCACTGAAGCGGTCGATGGCTTCAAAACTGGCCTTGACGGCGGCTTCCCACGACTCGTGCGTGGCGGCGTAGAACTGCAGGCGCTGACCAAAATCAGGGACGTCACGAGCCACCGTGAGTAGCCAGTTGGCAAGCTGCTCACGGGGCAGCTCTTCGAGAAACTTGCGAAGTTGCTTTTTGCTTATTGCCAAGACGGTTCTCCACTGAGCCGAACCCAGCGCCACAGCAATGCCGCGGCCACAATGGCCAAGCCCATGCTCAAGCCGATCCAAAGGCCCTTGATCGCAAAGCCCTGCCAGAAGCAAAGCCATGCGCCGAGCGGCAGGCCGATGATGAGGTAGCCAACCAGCCCGGCAAGAAAGGGGGTGCGAGTATCACCCTGGCCGCGCAGCGCCCCGGTCGAGACGACCTGGATGCCATCAAACAATTGAAATGCCCCCGCCCAGAACAGCAGCGGCACGGCGTAATCAATTACGCGTTGATCCACAGTATAGATGCCCAGAATCCAACGCGGAAAAATGAACATCAACAGCGCGGAAACGCTCATGATTGCCGCGATGAGCGCCTGGCTGCGTTCGAACCCGGCATCGCCAACGGTGGAGGCGGCCGCGACGCGGAGGCGACCTTGTTCGTCTTTACAAGCGTTCGGGTTGGCCTGGCTCTTTTCCATGTCCTTGACGGTGAGCAGGCCGACGC
>CAZBTA010000029.1:0-32669 GCA_964494515.1 uncultured Bryobacter sp. | reverse complement strand
AGATGGAAAGACTGGCCAAACTGGCCGCCTCCTACGAACGCCGCGCCGATGCGGCGATGCGCGAATTGCGCAAACTCCAGGCCGACCGTTACTCCTCAATGGACGTACACAACGAGTTGTACCTGATGAACGACAAGGCCCACATCCCGGTCTCCCTGCCCGTCATGGAGATTCGCAAGTCCGGCAAATCCGCCTGGCAGATCGCCGCTCAGGTTTTGACAAACGAACCCTTCTGCCGTTACTTCCTCGACCGGCCGGAAACTCCCGAACGCGACGATATCTCCCAGGCCAAATGGGACGAGTTCAACGCCTGGGAAGCCAAACAGAAGGCCGCCGCCGCTTAGTTAACCAAACGAACCCAATCCTGCGGGATTACCGTTCTTTGACATCCGCATACACCCCACCACGCTGCGCGACAACACCCGCAGTGCGCCCTCCTTCAGAGTTCGGGGGGCGCCAAATCTTTAACTCCCGCCCCCTCTACAACATCCGCCACTGGCCACCAATATGTAGTTGACTCCACCCTCTCCACCCCTCTATATTGGGGTAGCCGACGGTCTTCTTGTCCAAGAAGTGAAAAGGGAATCTGGTCGCAAATCCAGAGCTGTCCCCGCAGCGGTAATCAGGTACGAACGTTGCACCACGACACTGGCTCAACGCCGGGAAGTCGCAACCACTAGGCTCTACCCTGTTAGCCCGAAGACCTGCCGTCAGCCATAGTTGAACGTCGCCCCGAGGGTTTGGGCCACGGCAGCGCACTCGTGTCTCTACACGCCTGCTCGCCATCCCCCCTCGCGCCTGAATTTGGAGAGCACCGATGGCCGTAGCAAAAACACCTGAACTCATCCCTGGCATCCACGCCGAAGTCCCGCCCACCACCATGCGCGTCAAAAAGCGCAACGGCGCCTTCGAACCCGTCAGCGTCGACAAGATCATCCGTGCCATCGAGCGCTGCGCCGTCGGCCTCAAGAGCATCGACCCCATGCGCATCGCCATCAAGACCATCGGCGGCCTCTACGACGGCTCCACCACTCGCGAACTGGATCTGCTATCCATCCAGACTGCCTCCGCCCTCATCGCCGAAGAGCCTGAATACTCGCGCCTCGCCGCCCGTCTCCTCGCCCAGCTCATCGATAAAGAAGTCCAGACCCTCAACATCTTCTCCTTCTCCCAGTCCATCGAACACGGCTTCGCCTCCGGCCTCATCTCCGAGCGCACCGCCAACTTCGTCGCCGCCAACGCGCGCAAGCTCAACGCCGCCATCGACGACCACTTCACCGATCGCTTCGAGTTCTTTGGCATCCGCACCGTCTACGATCGCTACCTCCTCCGCCACCGCACCACTCGCGAAGTCATCGAAACCCCGCAATACTTCTTCCTCCGCGTCGCCTGCGGCCTCGCCGACAACGTCCAGGAAGCCATCGCCTTCTACCAGATGCTGGCCGCCCTCGACTATCTGCCCAGCTCGCCCACGCTGTTCAACTCCGGCACCTCCCACTCGCAGATGTCCTCCTGCTTCCTGCTCGATTCGCCCGACGATCACCTCGAAGCCATCTACGATCGCTACAAAGACGTTGCCCTCCTGTCCAAGTTCTCCGGCGGCATCGGCCTCGCCTACTCGCGTGTCCGCTCCCGCGGCTCCCTCATCCAGGCCACCAACGGCAAGTCCAACGGCATCGTCCCCTGGCTCAAGACGCTCGATTCTTCCGTCTCCGCCGTCAATCAGGGCGGCAAGCGCAAAGGCGCCTGCTGCGTCTACCTCGAGCCCTGGCACGCTGACATCGAAGAGTTCCTCGAGCTCCGCGACAACACCGGCGACGAAGCCCGCCGCACCTACAATCTCAACCTCGCCCACTGGATCCCCGACCTCTTCATGGAGCGCGTCGAGCAGGACGGCATGTGGTCCCTCTTCGACCCCGCCAAAGTCCCCCATCTCCCCGACCTCTACGGCCACGCCTTCCGCGAAGCTTACATCAAGGCCGAGAACGAACAGCTATTTGATCGCCAGCTCAAGGCTCGCGATCTCTACGCCCGCATGATGCGCACCCTCGCCGAGACCGGCAACGGCTGGATGACATTCAAGGACGCCTGCAACACCAAGTGCAACCAGACCGGCCTGCCCCAGAACGTCGTCCACCTCTCCAACCTCTGCACCGAGATCACCGAGGTCACCAGCCAGGCCGAAACCGCCGTCTGCAATCTCGGCTCCATCAATCTCGCCCGCCACATCACCGACGGCCAGTTCGACTTCGCCAAGCTCGCCGCCACCGTGCGCCGCGCCGTGCCGTTCCTTGATCGCGTCATCGATCTCAACTTCTACCCCATCCCCTCCAGCCAGGCCTCCAACGCCCGCTGGCGTCCCGTCGGCCTTGGCGTCATGGGCCTGCAGGACGTCTTCTTCCAGCTCCGCCTGCCCTTCGATTCCCCCGAGGCCCGCGAGCTCTCCACCCGCATCCAGGAAGAAATCTACTTCCACGCCCTCACCGTCTCCTGTGAGCTCGCCGAGATCCTCGGTTCTCACTCCAACTTCGCCGAGACCCGCGCCGCCCGTGGCGAACTCCAGTTCGATTCCTGGGGCGTCACCCCGCGCGATACCGCCCGTTGGGACGCTCTTCGCGCCCGCATCCAGCGCTTCGGCCTCCGCAACTCGCTCATCCTCGCCATCGCCCCCACGGCCACCATCGCCTCCATCGCGGGCTGCTACGAGTGCATCGAGCCCCAGATCTCCAACCTCTTCAAGCGCGAAACGCTCTCCGGCGATTTCCTCCAGGTCAATCGCTACCTCGCCTCCGACCTCAAGGAGCTCGGCCTCTGGACCGAAGACATGCGCAATCGCATCAAGCTCGCTGAAGGCTCCATCCAGGCCCTCACCGACATCCCCGCCGATCTGCGCACCATCTACCGCACCGTCTGGGAAATCCCCATGCGCTCCCTCGTCGACATGGCCGCCGACCGCGGCGCCTATATCGATCAAAGCCAGTCGCTCAATCTCTTCCAGGAAAGCCCCAGCATCGGCAAGCTCTCCTCCATGTACATGTACGCCTGGAAGAAGGGCCTCAAGACCACTTACTATCTCCGCTCCCGTCCCGCTTCGCGCATCGCCAAGACCACCGTCTCCGCCGCGCCCCGCGAAGCCGTTGCCTGCTCACTCGAAAACCCCGAGTCCTGCGAAGCCTGCCAATAAGGAATTACCAACCATGATCCTCAACCCTGGATTTGAACTCACCCTGCGCCCCATGCGCTACCCCGTCTTCTACGAGATGTTCCGCACCGCGATCAAGAACACCTGGACGGTCGAAGAAGTCGACTTCTCCACCGACGTCACCGACCTCCGCGCTCGCATGTCGCCCGCCGAACAGCACCTCATCAAGCGCCTCGTCGCCTTCTTCGCCACCGGCGACAGCATCGTCGGCAACAACCTCGTCCTCAACCTCTACCGCCACATCAATTCCCCCGAGGCGCGCATGTACCTCTCGCGCCAGCTCTACGAGGAAGCTCTCCACGTCCAGTTCTATCTCACCCTCCTCGACACCTACGTCACCGATCCCAACGAGCGCGCCGAAGCCTTCGCCGCCGTCGAGAACATCCCCTCCATCCGTCGCAAAGCCGAGTTCTGCTTCAAGTGGATCGACTCCATCCACAACCTCAACGAACTCCGCACCCCCGCCCAGATGCGCCAGTTCCTGCTCAACCTCTGCTGCTTTGCCACCTGCATCGAAGGCCTCTTCTTCTTCGCCGCCTTCGCCTACGTCTACTACCTCCGCTCCCGCGGCCTCCTGCAAGGCCTTGCCAGCGGCACCAGCTGGGTCTTCCGCGATGAGAGCGCCCACATCGACTTCGCCCTCGAAGTCGTCGAAACCGTCCGCCGCGAACAGCCCGAGCTCTTCGACGAAGACTTCGGCCGCCAGGTCCAGGAAATGATCTCCGAAGCCGTCGAGTGCGAAATGATGTTCGCTGAAGACACCCTCAGCTTCGGCGTCAGCGGCCTCTCGGTCGCTCACATGCGCGAGTATCTCCAGTACGTCGCCGATCGTCGCCTCGAATCGCTCGGCCTCCCGGCCCACTACGGCTCCCGCAATCCCTTCAGCTTTATGGAGCTGCAGGACGTTCAGGAGCTCACCAACTTCTTCGAGCGCCGTGTCTCCGCCTATCAGGTCGGCGTCACCGGCGAGGTCGCCTTCGCCGAAGAGTTCTAACTCACCCCATCACGCGGGCGGCCGATACATCGCCGCCCGCAACGCCTTCCCGTACACCTTCACGTCCTCCACCCCCTCGCCCACCTTCAACCGCGCCTCCCCGTTCAGTCCCCGCAGCGCCGGATGAAATCTCCCCCATCCAAACTGCCTTTCCTCCCCGCCGTCACACACACGCCCATCCACCACAAACACGATCACCCTTGGCCCCCCATCCACAATCGCCACCACCTCCGCCGTCCGGTCCTTCTTCACCGCGCCCCGGTCCGTCCGCCACCGGTTCTCCACCCTGCCATCCCCCACCACGATTTCGACACGCTCGCCTTCCACCACGCGCAGCTCAAACCCTCTGCCCGCCTCATCCCGGTTTGACGCGAGCACCCCCGTCGCCCCCGCCTTCACCCGCATCTCAATCGTCACGCCCGCGCGCGTCGCCTCGCTCGCTCCATCCGCCCGCGCCGATCGCTTCACAAACTCGGGCAACCTCATGGCATCCAGCGCCACCAGCGCCTCCCGCGGTCGCTCCACTCGCTTACCCCACAATCCCTCCAGCATCTCCTTGTCAAGCCGGTGCACCCGCGCCACATCCTTCTGCGTCTCCGTCACATAATACTCGCCCCCATCCTCCACCAGATCCGGATAACTCATCCGCACCATCGCATCATCCTCATACAGCGCAATCTCCGGCTCCGACCACCGGATCCGCCCCCTGTCTTCCACCCCGCCACACAGCCACACCGGGTTCCGCTCCTCATACGCAATCGTCCGCCGCCGCGGATGCTCCCGGATGAATCGCCCCCCGTGATTGTGAAACCAGTACAAATACTTCCCGTTCTCACACCGCCACGCAAAGTTCGCCGCCCGCGGGTGCTTCATCAGCCGCCCATCCCCAAATTGCATGTACTCACTCGGCTCCCAGCTCCGCCCCCCATCTCTGCTGTACGTACAAGCGGGATGCCCGTCAATCGTGCGGAACACACAGAACAGGCTCCCGTCGCTCATCACCGAGAACGACTGCTCCTCCGCAATCGGGCCGCCACCTTTGGGCGCCCGGATGCCAATCTCTCCCTCGGGCAATGTCTCCCAGCGCGCCTCCGCCGGATCCTTCACCTCGAGCAGGTTCTCACTCCGCAGCAACACTCCCTCACTCCGCGTAAAGAACCCCTCGCCAAACCCACCCACCTTATGCAGCGGCACATACGCCGCCCCCTGATACACAAACGCCCGCCCCACCGTCCAGAAGAACTTCAGCTTCCCCCCATACGGATTCTCCCGGTCGATCACAAAGTCCCGTTGCGGGATCTCATAGCGCCGCGCCGACCAGCTCCGCCCATGATCATCCGAGTACTTGAACACAAAGTGCCCCAGGCTATCCACCCGCCGCACCACGCCATCCCGATACGCCGGCTTGTCCCCGATCACCTCGCGCACGTTATCCGTGTTGTGGTTATAGAACACAAACACGCGCCCACCCTCGCCCTTCAACGCCACCGCATAACTCGCCTCCGGCCCGCGCGCCGGCTCCACATCCACCGGCTTCTCCCACGTCACGCCCCGGTCCTTGCTCCGCACGCTGATCACATGCTGCCCGCCCTCGCCCTCATGCCCGCTGCCCGTTGTCATCACGCACAGCCACGCCCCGTCATCGGTCTTCACAATATACGGCTGATCCGCATACGTCTCATCCGGAATCACACTCCCCGTCCCGATGTGCCGCATGTCCTGCGCCGCCAGCGCCAGCGGCATCCCGAGCATTGCTCTCCGTTTCATGCCCCCTATTGCATCAGATCCCCACACGCCTTGACTTGCCGCCCCAGCCACGCCGCATCAAACGCCCACGGCGCGTCCACCCCCTTCAGTTGCCGCTCCGCCTCGCGCAGATATCCACACCGCGCTTTCGGCTCTTCGCTCGCATACCCACGCCAGTACGACACCAGCCCCGTCTCCATCGCCGGTGGCTTGCCTCCCGCCTGCGCCAGCGCCCACTCCAACTCCCCCGCCGCCTGCCTTGCCTTGGCCTTGTCCCCCACTCGCACCGCCACCACTCCATAAGACCTCATCGGATACACCAACGACCGCAGCAGAAACACATTCTTCCCATCCACCATCGCCAGCCGCTTGCGCAGCTCATAGCCCTGCCAGTATCGCTCCAGCGCCTCAGGATAACTCTTCAGGTTAAAGTGCGCATCCCCGAGCGCCACCATACTGAACCCCAGGTCCAACCGCGCATTCGCGTTATTCGGATCCTTCTTCACCCGCTGCTCATCAATGCGCACCGCTGCCCGCGCATGCTCTACGCCCCCTTGCGTCTTGTCCATCGTCGCCAGATACTTGTGCGCCAGCGCCACGTTCCGCGCCACCTCAAAATCATCTTCCGCCCCGCTCTTTTCAAAGTAGGCAAGCGCCCTTTCCATCATCTTCCGGCGGTTCTTCTCATCATTCCGGTTCGCCCGAAAGAAGTAGAAAGTCCCAATCTGCCGCGCCAGCAGCGGATCCCGCGGCGACCGCTTCTCCAGCCGCAGATACTCCTGCTCAAAGCCCTCAATCGGCTCCTTCTCCTGTATCGCTTTGCGGAAGCGCTGCTCGATCCACCCTCGCTCAAACCGCGGGTTCCCCGGATCCATCGCGCGCAACTCCCGCCATCCCGCGATCGCTTTTTCCCGCTCCCGCTTGCTGCTCTCCGCGTCCCCCACATTGCTATTCGATCCACCATAAAGCTCCGCCAGTGCCGCATGCGACTCCGCCTGCAACAACAGGTAATTCACCCGTGTCTTCGGCGTCGGCCGGTAGCGCTCCAGCTTCACCATCGCCGCGTTCAACATATCGATACTCGTGCCGATCCCCCCGGGCAGCCGCGCCACATCACGCCGCGCCGCCATCACCAACGTTTCAAACACCTCCAGCAGTTCCTTCAGTCGCTCCTCGATCTCCCCCTCACGCTTGCTCGCCAGCGCCTCCATCTTCAGCGCCAGCCCCTCCTTCTCTACTGCCACCTTGCGCGCCGCCTGCTCCCCCTCAAGCGCCACCCGCAACTCCCTCGACCTCTGCTCGGCCCGCTGCGCCGATACCCAGCCCCACACCGCCAGCCCCACAATCGCCACCAGCACTCCCACCCCCGCCGCCACGCTCACCCGGTTCCGCCGCGCAAAACACACCAGTGGATACAACGCTCCCGTTGGCCGCGCTTCCACCGGCTTACCCTCCATCACCCGCGCCACATCCGCGGCGAACTCCCCCACACTCCCATACCGCCGCTCCACCTCAAGCGCCGTCGCCTTGCCCAGCACCGCGCGCAAGTCCGCGCTCATCTCCGCCTCTCGCGGCAACGCAAATCGCTCCGCCTCCTCGAGCACTTCCCCCAGCGCCTTATCGTCCCACCGCCGCGCCCTCTCACCCGTCATCATTTCAAACAGAATCAGCCCCAACGAATACACATCCGTCGCCGTCGAGATCGCCCCTCCCCGTATCTGCTCCGGGCTCGCATAATCCAGGCTGAACGCCCGCTGCAACGTATACGCCGACTGCTGATCGAGCATCTTCCCAATGCCAAAATCAAGTAGCTTCGGCTCCCCCGCCGCCGTCACCAGAATGTTTTGCGGCTTCAGATCCCGATGGATGATCAGGTTCGCGTGCGCATACTGCACCGCGTCACAGATCTTCAAAAACAGCTGCAGCCGGTCCGCCGTGCTCGCTCGCACAAACTCCATCAACGGCCGCCCCTCGACATACTCCATCACGAAGTTCGGCGTCTCGCCCATGCCCGCCCCCGCATCGAGCAGTCGCGCGATGTTCGGATGCTCCAGTCGCGCCAGCATCTGCTTTTCCTGCGCAAACCGCTCCATCGCCTCTGTTACATGCGACGGCAACAGCTTGATCGCCGCCTTCATATCGGCCTGCCCGTCCACCCGTCGCGCCAGCCACACCACGCCCATCCCCCCGCTGCCCAGCGGCCGCTCCAGCTCCCACGGCCCCAGCCTTGTCCCCCGCACCGGCGTCACCACCGGCGCCTCAATCATCGCCCCTTCAAAGAACCTCTCGGCGTTCTCGGCCTGCCCCACCATGCCCAACGCCATCTCGAGCAACTCCGTCCCCGCCAGTCGCCCACGCAGATACGCCTCGCGCCGCTCCGCCTCCATCTCGAGGGCGTCCGCCACACATTCATCCAGCAGTCGCCACGTCTCGCGGTCCATCTAGCTGCCCTTGATCTGTTCAAACAGCCAAACCCGCGCCACCGTCCAGTGCCGCTTCACCGTCGACACCGACATCCCCGTCGCCTGCGCTGTCGCTTCGATCGACAGGCCCGCAAAAAAGCGCAAGTCCACAATCGACGCCTTCACCGGGTCCACCTCTTCGAGCCGCACCAGCGCGTCATTGAGCGCCACAACCACCTCCGGCTCGTTCTCCCAATCCACGCTCCCGCCCCCATTGGCCAGCCACTCTGTCAGCTCCGCTACTCTGCTGCCCCCACCCCGCTTGAGCGAGTTTCGCTTCCGCGCATGCCCCACCAGAATCTGCCGCATCAGAAACGCCGCAATACTGAAGAAATGCTCCTCGCTGCGCGCCTCCAGCCTCTTCTGCCTTAACAGCTCGAGATACAGTTCGTTCACCAGCGAAGTCGGCCGCGTCCGGTGCGTCGTAGCCTCCCCCCGCAACACGCCCGCCGCCATCCGGTGCAACTCGTGATAGACGAGCCCCATCAACTCGTCGAGCGAGGCGCGATCCCCTTCTCCCCACTGCGCAATCAAACGCTCGGCGACCGGATAGTCCATGGCTTTCGGACGATTTTAACAGCACCATTCCCTTTCATAAGTGCAATCCACCGCCGCTCTGGTTCACCCCGCCCCAACTTTTCAAACGTCGATAAACTATAGGTCTGTGACGAAACAGCAAATCCTCTCGAACCTCATCTCCGTCGGCGTCGTTCCCGTTGTCCGCACCGCTACCGCTGAAGCCGCCATCCGCTCCATCGAAGCTCTCTTTGAGGGCGGCATCACCGTTGCCGAGATCACCATGACCGTCCCCGGCGCCATCAAGGCCCTCGAGGCCATCGCCGCCAAGTTCGGCGATCGCATCACCCTCGGCGCCGGCACCGTCCTCGATGCCGAAACCTGCCGCATCTGCATGCTCTCCGGCGCTGAATTCTTCGTCACCCCCTCTCTCGATACCAAAACCATCGAGATGGCCAAGCGCTACTCCAAGGTCATTCTCCCCGGCGCTCTCACCCCCACCGAAGTCAAAACCGCCTGGGACGCCGGCGCCGACATCGTCAAAGTCTTCCCCTGCGGCAACGTCGGTGGCCCCAAGTACATCAAGGCCCTCAAAGGCCCCTTCCCCCACATCGAAATGAATCCCACCGGTGGCGTCAACCTCGACACCACCGCCGACTTCCTCCGCGCCGGCGCCTGCTCCGTTGCCGTCGGTGGTGAATTGATCGACGCCGCCACCATCAAGGCCGGCAAGTACGAAGTCTTCACCGAACGCGCCAAACAATACCTCGATATCGTCCGCAACACCCGCGCCGAACTCGCCGCCGCCAAGTAAAGAGGAACCATGCCCCTGCCTCCCACTCCCAATTGGGCCGCCCTCACGGCGGCCATCTATCCCCACCTGAGTGAGGCCGAGCGCGAGGCACTCACCAAAATCTGGGCCACCAACTACGCCAACTTCCATCCCCTCAAGGCCCAGCTCTCCTCCGAGCTCGATCCCGAACCCGTCGTCGATCTCACCTCCACCGGCTCGCTCGGAGAACAGCAATGACCCTCCTCGAAGCCGCCGCCCAACTGCGCGCCAAAAAAGTCTCTTCCGTCGAGCTCACGCGCCAATCCCTCGAGCGCTCCAAACAGCTCCAGCCGAGGCTCAACGCCTTCCTCACCTTCACCGAAGAGGAAGCGCTCAAGCAGGCCGCCCAGGCCGACGCTGATTTTGCCCGCGGGCTCGATCGCGGCCCCCTGCAGGGCATCCCCGTCGCCGTCAAAGATCTCTTCTACACCAAAGGCACCCGCACGACTGGGGGCAGCAAGATCTACGGCGACTTCATCCCCAACTACGACGCCGCCGTCGTCGAAAAACTCAAGGCCGCCGGCGCCGTCATCACCGGCAAGCTCGGCATGCACGAGCTCGCCTTCGGCATTACCTCCAACAACGCTCATTACGGCCCCATTCGCAACCCCTGGGATCCCACGCGCATCCCCGGCGGCTCCTCCGGTGGCTCCGGTGTCGCCGTCGCCGCCGGTATGGTCTTCGCCGCCATGGGTTCCGATACCGGTGGCTCCATCCGCATCCCCGCCAGCTACTGTGGCACCGCCGGCATCAAGCCCACCTACGGCCTTGTCTCACGGTACGGCACCATGCCCCTGGGCTTCACCCTCGATCACATGGGCCCTCTCGCCCAGACCTCCCGTGATTGCGCCGCTGTCCTCAATGCCATCTCCGGCCACGACCGCCGCGACGCCTATTCGAGCAAACAGGCCACAACACCCGTTAACATCCCCGCTCAACCCTCTCTCCAGGGCCTCCGCATCGGCATCTCCGAAGAGTTCCTCCTCGAATCTGTCGACCCCGAAATCGCCGAAATGGTCCAGTCCGCCTCCCGTGCTTTCCACGAATGGGGCGCCACGATCGTACCCCTCAAGCTCGGCTGGCTCCGCGACGTCGTCGCTCTCTCCCACGTCATCCTGCCCGCCGAAGCGGCCAGTATCCTCGAGCCCCACCTTTCGCGCCGCGACGAACTCGGCCCCGAGGTCCGTCCCCTGTTTGAAGCCGGCCGCCTCATCCCCGCCGTCGACTACCTCCAGGCTCAAAAACTCCGCCGCCTCTACCGCGCCAAGAGCGAAAGTTTACTGTGGAAACATTGCGACATCCTCATCGCCCCCTCCACCGCCATCACCGCCCCGCGCATCGGCGAACAGACCGTTACCCTCGCCGGTGGCCAGCAGCTTGAAGTCCGCGCCGCCTCGACGCTGCTCGTGCGCGCCTTTAATGTTCTGGGCGTCCCGGCCCATTCCGTCCTCGGCGGCTTCCATTCGAATGGCTTGCCCATGAGCTTTCAGCTCATCGCTCGCCCCTTCGCCGAACAGTCCGTTCTCGCCGCCGGCGCCCGCTTTGAAGAGGAAACCGGCCACTATCGTCGTAAGCCAGCTCTCTAGTCTTAGACCTAAGAGAAATTACTTATGACATTCGCCTAAACCATACGACCACTGCAGTCGATAGAGCCCATGAGGAGATCTCATGGCTGCTTACCGGATATTTCTGGTGGAATCCCAACCCGTCGTCATCGCCGGGTTGCAAGGCATTCTGCAGAGCACTCCCGACTTCGCCATTGTGGGTTCCGCGCCCACTCCGGCCGAGGCCATCACCCAGTTGGCCGATACCCAGCCCGACCTCGTCCTGATCGACCAATCGAGCGGCATCCGCGCCATTTTTACCTTTCTGAGCGAGCTGAAGGTCGTATGTCCTTCCGCCCGCGCTGTCCTGTGGATCATGGATCTCGCCGAGATCGAGTGCTTCCGCGCCCTGCAGTTGGGCGCCCGTGGCATTCTCCGGCGCAGTCTCCCCATCGCCACCATGCTCGACTGCCTGCAGACGGTCGCCAAGGGCAACCTCTGGCTCGAGAATTCCATCAGCGATCAGGTCGTCGGCTTCCTGAATCGCAAAAGCACCAACCGCCTCACGCCCCGTGAGCGCGAGATTGTCCGCGCCGTTTGCCGCGGGATGAAAAACAAAGAGATTGCCGACCTGCTTCACATCACCCCCGGCACCGTCAAAGTGCACCTCATGCACATTTTTGAAAAAACCGGTGTCAAAGATCGTTTCGAGCTTGCCGTTCAGGGCCCGAAACTCCTCGGCCTTGAATCGGAAGAAAGCATCTCAGCGAGCTAGCCGCCTATGGGGAACACTCTCCGGCGCTGGCTCACCCCTGGTTTCGCCGATCTCATTTTCGTCGCTTTAGTCTCCTGGCTCTTCATCCTGTCGCCAAAGGGATGGGGGCTGTTGCTGAGCGATGGCGATACCGGCTGGCATATCCGCACCGGCGAGTGGATTCTCGCCAACCACCGCGTCCCCTACACGGATTTGTTTTCCTTCAGCCGCCCCGGCGAGCCCTGGTACGCCTGGGAATGGGGCGCCGACGTGCTTTTCGCCCTTCTCCACGGTTGGGGCGGTCTCGCGCTGCTCAGCTTCTTTTGCGGCTTCGTGCTGATATCGACCAGCGTGATCACCATGCGCTGGATGATCTGGCGCGGGGCAAGCGTCATCGCCGCCTTCCCGATCCTGTTGCTGTCGATCGGCGGCTCGACGATGCACTATCTCGCCCGTCCGCACGTGTTTACACTGCTGTTTCTGGCCCTTGAGCTCTGGCTGCTCGACGCCGAGCGCCGCGCCCCGAGCCGCCGCATCTGGCTGCTCGTCCCGCTCACGCTGCTGTGGACCAATCTCCACGGCGGCTGGCCGGCCCTCTTCGTTTTCCTTGGCATCCAGATCGCCGCCCGGCTCGTCTATCGTGATCCGCGCTGGCGCACGGAAGCCCTCGTTGGCCTTGCCTGCGCGGCCGTGACACTGGTCAACCCCTACGGCTATCAGCTCCACCTCCACATTGCCGGCTATTTGCAAAGCAACTGGATCCGCGATTCGGTCGACGAATTCCAAAGCCCCAGGTTCCGCTCCGAGAATATTCTGCAGTATGAGGCCCTGCTCCTCGCCGGCATCGCCGCCGCCTGGGGCCGCGCCTTCCGCGGTATGGCTGGCCTCACCGAGGCAGTCATGGTCTGGCTCTGGGCCCACCTTTCGCTCGGCGCCGTGCGCCACGCCCCGATTTACATCCTCGCGGCCGCGCCTGTCGCCGCCACCGAGCTCTCGCTGCTGCTCGAGTCCGCCTGGGCTAACGCGCGCAAGTCATCGGTGCCCGGCATCTTCCGCTCGCTCGATCTCGATCTTCGCCCCAAATTCGCCTCTAACTCCGTCTGGGCCCTCGCTCTTCCGCTCATGGTTTGCTTGCTGAGCCCCGACAAGCTGCCTCATGACTTCCCGGCGGCATTGTTTCCGGTGGAAGCTGCCAGCAAGATCGCGCCCATACTCGCCACCTCGCGTACCTTCACCTCCGACCAATGGGGGGACTACCTCCTCTACAAGCACTGGCCGCAAACACGAGTCTTCATCGACGGCCGCAGCGACTTTTTTGGCCCCAAACTCGGCGCCGAGTACCTCGACATCATCAACGCCACGGCCCTGTGGCGCAAACGCCTCGACGAGCACGCCATCGATCTGGTGCTCGTTCCGGCCTCGAGCGACCTCCGTCACCGCCTCGCTTCCGACGCGCAGTGGCAACTCATTCATTCAGATCGACTTAGCGTCGCTTTCCGTCGTCTCGCCGCGGCCAGCGCCGCGCCCACTTCGGCGCAGCTTTTTTCCCCCACCGGACTAATGAAAGACCCCATAACGTCCGAAGGAATAAAGGAGAACCGCCAATGACACTTGAGACTTCCGTTGCGCTTGCCATCGGTCTGCTCGCCTCCGGCGAAGACCTCTGGCGTCGCAATATCTCCAACTGGATCCCGGTGAGCGCCCTTGCTGGCGCGCTCCTCGTCCAGACTCTCAATGGCGGCTGGCACGGCCTGGGGCAGTGGTTTCTGGGCGGCCTCGCCGGCTTTTGCGTGTTCCTGATTTTTTTCCTGCTCGGTGGAATGGGCGGCGGCGACGTCAAGCTCATGGCCGGCTTCGGGGCCCTTCTCGGTCCCTCCCGTCTCGTTGAGGCGGCCATCCTGACGGCGGCCATCGGCGGCATCATGGCCATGTTCGTCATTATCAAGCGCGAAGTAGTTCGCTTCTGGCGACGTCGCAATTCTTCCGATAAGCAGATTGAGGCTGGTTCCGCGCCAGTCTCCCAACCTGAAGACAATTACATCCCGTACGCACCAGCAATTACCCTCGGCAGCTGGCTGGCGTTGATTCCGAAAGGGGTTTGAGACTTTTATGGACCGTCGATTCCTTACCGTTTTAGGCGTTAGCCTCCTGTTCGCTCTGGTGATCTCGAGCGTTTTCTACCAGATGTCGGCTCGGTCGAGCTCCGGCCCGGCCCGCGCGGAGGCCACCGAGATGAAGGATCTCGTCGTCGCCTCCAAGCCACTGAACGTCGGCACCACCATCAAGCCTGGCGACGTCACCGTCTCCAAGGTGCCGCTGGCCGCCTTCCCCAAGAGTGGCTTCTCGAAGGTCGAAGAAGTTCTCGATCGCCCCGTCGTCTCCAATATCCTCGCCGAAGAGGCCGTGATTGAAGGTCGCCTCGCCCCCCGTGGCGCTGGCGCCGGTCTCGCTCCGGTCATCCCCGTCGGCATGCGCGCCGTTACCGTTCGCGTCAACGACGTCGTCGGTGTCGCCGGTTTCGTGCTCCCGGGCATGCGCGTTGACGTCACCGTCACCGGCCGGCCGAGCTCAAGCAACGAGACGCTTACCACCACCGTTCTGCAGAACATTACCGTGCTCAGCGCCGGTCAGACCATGGCGCCCGATTCGCGCGGCGCCGCCATCAACGCCCAGACGGTTACCTTGCTCGTCTCCCCCGAGCAGGCCGAGATCATCGTGCTTGCCGGCTCTGAAGGCCGCATCCAGCTCATCCTCCGCAACGGCAGCGATAACGAAGTTCAGAAGACCAACGGTGTCACCCTCGCTGGCCTCTACGGTAAGCGCGGCGTCGGCCCCAAGCCCGCCGGCGGTGGCAGCATCAACGACTCGCCCGACTCCCCCGAGGCCCCCGCGCCCCGCAAGCGTCGTGTCGCGCCCCCCGTCACCACCGTCGCCGTCGCTCCGCCCCCTGCTCCGGTTCTGCCCCCGGTGCCTGACCAGATCGTAGTCATCCGCGGCAATACCCGCAGCGTTGAGACCGTCGGCTCCCGCCCGGCCAACGCCGCCCAGGCCCCCGTCGCGATTCCGCAGTAAATGTCCCAGGCTGTATCTCACTGATCGCTGATTGATGAAACCGAGGAACTCAAGTATGTCTTACCCCAACGTCCAACAGCTTCTGGCCTATGCTCTGGCGGGTCTGCTGTTACTACCGGCGCCGGCGCCGCTTGCCGCGCAGTCGATGAATGTCGTCGACCTCAGCATGACGCTCGGCAAGAGCCTGGTCATCGACTACCCCGTCGAGATCGGTCGCATTTCCACTTCCGCGCCGGAAGTTGTGGACGCCGTCCCCGCCACGGCCAAAGAGTTCCTCCTCCACGGCAAGGGCCATGGCGCGGCCACCGTCGTTGTCTGGGCCAAGAACGGCACCCGCACGATGTACAACATCACTGTCGAGCACAATGTCGAGCCTATCCGCAAGCTGCTGACGGAGACCTTCCCCAACGAAGATATCCGCATCCAGAGCGGACGTGATTCGATCTCGCTTGTGGGTCGCGTCTCGAGTAAAGAGGTCGCCGATCGCGCCATCGCCATCGCCACGCCTCTGGCCAAGACCGTCGTAACCAATCTCCAGATCGCGCCGCAACCGGTCGAGCAGCAGATCATGCTCAAGGTCAAGTTTGCCGAGCTCAACCGCAGCGCCAGCACCCAGTTTGGTGTCAACCTGTTCAGCACGGGCACGGCCGGCACTGTCGGCGGCACAACCACCGGCCAGTTCCAGTCCCCTGCGCTCGCCAGCGTTCGCGGTTCGGCGCCCAACCTGCCGCGCGCCGCCAATACCTTTAACATCACCGACGCGCTCAATATCTTCGCTTTCCGTCCCGACCTCGACCTCGGCGCCACCATCCGCGCCCTCCAGGCCCAGGACATCCTGCAGATCCTCGCCGAGCCCAATCTCACCACCATCAATGGTCGTGAAGCGAGCTTCCTCGCCGGTGGTGAATTCCCGGTGCCCATCCTGCAGGGCGGCGGCAACGCCGGCGCCGTTACGGTACAGTTCCGCGAGTACGGTATCCGTCTCAACTTCAATCCCACGATCACCGCCAACGGCACGATCAAGATGTACATCAAGCCTGAAGTTTCAACGATCGACCTCTCAAACGCCGTTTCCCTGTCGGGCTTCACGATCCCGGCCCTCTCGACCCGTCGTATGGAGACCAACGTTGAGCTGAAAGAAGGGCAGAGCTTCCTGATCGCCGGTCTGATGGACGATCGCACCACCGAGCAGATGTCAAAGGTCCCTGGCCTTGCCAACATCCCGATCCTCGGCCAGCTCTTCAAGAGCCGCCTCGAGCGCAAGAGCAAGACCGAGCTGGTGGTGATCGTCACCCCCGAGATCGTCAAGCCCTACGACCCGAATCAGAAGATCACCACACCGGAGTTCCTGCGCGAATGGCTGCAGCCCTTCAAGACGCCCAAGAAGGTTGGCGACCCGGTGCCGCAGACTTCTTCGGTCGAACAGCTGAAGAAGGAAGAAGAGAAGAAGGCTGAGAATCCCGGCCGCAACCCCTTCCTGTTCTGGAAGAACCCGGCCAAGAAGGCCGCCGCCACCGCTGAGGCCGCTCCGGCTCCCGCCGCTGCCGCCGCTCCGGTCGAGGCCAAGCCCGAAGCCAAACCCGAATCGAAGCCAGAGTCAAAGCCTGTGGCAACGGATGCCGCCGCCCCTGTGGCGCGCGCGATCCGGCCCCAGTCCGGCTCCGAGCTCAGCGCCATACCCACAGAGCCCGTTCTCGGGGGAGGCGGTAACTAGTCCTGTCCGCCCTGGGCGCGACTGCTAAGCCACAAAGGAAACGATGATGAACGCAACATCATTTGGATCAATGGGGGTCGATCTCAGCGCAATCCTGATCTGTCAGGATCGCGAGCTCGCGGCTACCTTCATCCGGTCCGTTGAAAGTTCGCGCGCTTTCCAGATCATGGCCGATCTGAAGGGCTACCCCACGCGTCAGACGCTTGAGATTCGTCTGCGCCAGGTCCAGCCCGACGTCGTCCTCCTTGATGTGGCCAGCGAACTCGACTCGGCCTGCGAGTTGATCCAGATCATCCAGCAGGTTTCCCCGTCGACGCACGTCATCGCCATCCACCGCGAGAACAACTCCGATGCGCTCCTGCGCGTGTTGCGCCTCGGCGCCAGCGACTTCCTCTATGCCCCCTTTGAGCAGGCGGCCCAGTTTGAAGCCGCCGAGCGTCTGCGCCGCATGAAGGAGCCCGAGGCCACCCAGGAACGTGAGCTCGGTCGCGTCATCGCCTTTGCCAGCACCAAGCCGGGTTCGGGCGCCTCGACACTCGCCGCCCAGACGGCTTTTACACTCAAGAAGCTCACCGGTCGCCGCGTTCTCCTGCTCGATCTCGATCTGATGGGCGGCACCATCGGCTTCTATCTCAAGCTCAACCACGCTTACTCGATGCTCGACGCCCTCGAGCATGCCAACCGGCTCAACCCGGCCGTGTGGAGTTCCATGATTGCCCATGCGGGTGGCATCGACATTCTGCCCGCCCCTGACGCTCCCGTTACCGCCGACGCTCCGAGCGACCGGCTCCATGCCGTGCTGCAGTATGCCCGCATGCTCTATGACTGGATCGTCGTTGACCTGCCGGCCATCTTTTATCGGCCGAGCCTGCTGATGCTCACCGAGGCCGACTTCATGTATCTGGTCTCGACCGGCGAGTTGCCGAGCCTGCACCTGGCGCGCAAGGCCATCGGCATGCTCACCCAGCTCGGTCTCACGCGCGAGCGCTACAAGCTGCTTGTCAACCGGGTCAACAAGCGCGATGGCATCGGCCTTGCCGACCTCGAAAAGATCTTCAACTCGCCCGTGGACGCCATGTTCCCGAACGACTATTTCTCGCTGCACCGGGTCGTCACCCTCGGCCAGCCGCTCGGCACCGATTGCGAGCTCGGCAAGGCCGTCGAAGGCCTCGCCAAGAAGGTCTCCGGCACCGTGGAAGCAGAAAAAAAAATGAAGTCCGCGAGCCTGCTTGAGGCTGCTCGCCCCGCTTTGTCCCAGACCTAGAAGGAATTGATCAACCGCCACGAAGGATTTTGAAACATGATTAGCCCACTTGATAGCGGATCCAAATCACAACTGAGCTGGGAACAGCGCCTGCTCAAAAACTCCGGCAAGCCCAAGGTGCAGCTGAAGCCCGAGTACCAGGAGCTCAAGTTCACCCTCCACCGCAAGCTCCTCGACAAGATCAATCTCGAGGCGCTGGCCACCATCGATAACCAGCGCGTCCGTGGCGAAGTCCGTCAGGCCCTGATTGCCCTCATCGACGCTGAGCCGACGCTGCTCAGCGCGCTCGAAAAGCAGCACATCTGCGACGAAGTCCTTGACGAAGTCTTCGGTCTTGGTCCGCTCGAGGCCATGCTGCAGGACCCCACCATCTCCGATATTCTCGTCAACACCCACAAGCAGGTCTACGTCGAACGCCGCGGCCAGCTTGAGTTGACCAACGTCACTTTCCGTGACGACCAGCACTTGCTGCGCATCATCGACAAGATCGTCAGCCAGGTCGGTCGCCGCATTGACGAATCCAATCCGATGGTCGACGCCCGCCTGCTTGACGGCAGCCGCGTCAACGCGATCATTCCGCCGCTGGCCGTCGATGGCCCGCTGCTTTCGATCCGCCGTTTCTCGGCTGACAAGTTGATGCCGCCCGACCTGGTCGATCGCAAGGCAATGACCCGCGGCATGATGGAACTTCTCGAAGCCGCCGTCAAAGCCAAGCTCAACATCATCATCGCCGGTGGTACCGGCGCCGGTAAGACGACGCTGCTGAACGCCCTCAGCTTCTTCATCAGCCCCAAGGAGCGCATCGTCACCATCGAAGACGCCGCCGAATTGCAGCTCAAGCAGCCGCACGTCGCCCGTCTTGAAACCCGTCCGCCCAACCTCGAAGGCCACGGCGCCGTTCGCCAGCGCGAACTGCTCATCAACTCCCTGCGTATGCGTCCCGACCGTATCGTCGTCGGCGAAGTCCGCGGTGAGGAAGCCCTCGACATGTTGCAGGCCATGAACACGGGCCACGATGGTTCGCTCACCACGATCCACGCCAACACCCCGCGCGATGCCGTCAGCCGTCTTGAAGTCATGGTCAGCCTCGCCAACTCGAATATGAAACTCGAGAGCGTGCGCCAGCAGATCTCAAGCGCCGTCAACCTGTTCGTGCAGGCCGCCCGTTTGAGCGACGGTTCCCGCCGTGTCACCTCGATCACCGAGGTCACGGGTATGGAAGGCGACATCATCACCATTCAGGACATCTTCGTGTTCGAAAAGCGCGGCCTTTCCCCCGAGGGCAAGGTGCTCGGTCGCTTCGCCGCCACCGGCATCCGTCCCAAGTTCTACGAAAAGCTGCTGTCGGCCGGCATCCGCCTGCGTCCCGACCTGTTTGACGAAGTCGAAGAAGTCTAAACGAAGTAATCCGAGCGAAAGGAGATCCCCATGGGTTTGTTCATCATGATTGCGGTCGCCGTCTGGATTGGGTCCATGGCGATCTGGTATCTGGTCACCAACGTCCTCAAGAGCAAGGACGTCGACAAGATCAAGTCGCGCCTGGCGGGCAAAGAAGCCAAGGTCAAGACCAAGGCTCAGAAGCGCGGTCCCGCGCTGATCGAGACCGAAGACCAGCAGACCGGCAAGCTCGCCATGCGCATGCTCAAGCGCTGGGAGTTGCAGCCCCGCCTGCAGACGCTCCTTGAGCAGTCCGGCGTCAAGTGGCGCGTCGCGCGTCTCGTGCACGCCTGCCTCGGCTGCTTCATTGTGGGCTACCTGATGGTGCACTTCTTCCTGCCGCCCAAGTACCGTATCCTCGGCCTTATCCCTGCCGTCGGCTTTGGCTTGCTGCCGATCGCCCATGTGCTGCGCAAGCGCAAGTCGCGCCTGCACCGCTTTGAGGAATTGTTCCCCGATTCCCTTGAATTTGTTTCGCGCTCGATGCGCGCGGGTCACGCCTTCTCGGTGTCGCTTGAGATGATCCACCGCGAGTTCCAGGAACCGATCGCTGGTGAATTCAAGCGCGCCTTTGAAGAGCACAACCTCGGTCTGCCGCTCGACGTTGCTCTCGAGAAACTCGCCAAACGCGTCCCCCTGCTTGACGTCCAGTTCTTTGTCTCGGCCGTCATCCTGCAGAAGCGCACGGGTGGTAATCTCGCCGAAATTCTTGACAAGCTCGCCTTCATCATCCGCGAGCGCTTCAAATTGCGCGGCAAGATCCGCGCCATCTCCGCCCACGGCAAGATGACCGGTACGGCCCTCAGCAGCATTCCGATCGTGGTCGCCGTGATGATGTTCTTCACCAACCGCGACTACGTTCTGTTCTTCTTCAACGACGAAGTCGGCAACTACATGGTCGCCGCCGCCGTGGGGTTACAGTTACTCGGCTACTGGATCATCCAGCAGATTGTGAAGATCGAGGTCTAGAAAGGACTCTGCCGTTATGTTGATTCTTGCCGCCTTTGCCATCTTCATCCTGGTCGCCCTTGCGATCTCGACGCTTGGCATGCGCCTGTGGGTGCAGCCGAAAGAAGCGATCGAGCGCGTCACGGGCGTTGCCATGGACGTGCCCGAGATCGCTCCCAAGCATCCGAGTCTCGTCTTCCACGAACTCGTCCAGAAGCTCGGCGACGTTCTCCCGGCCTCGCCCAAGGACGTCTCGATCATGCAGCGCCGGCTCATCCGCGCCGGCTTCCGCGGTCCGAATGCCCTCAAGATTTTCTACGGCTCGAAGGTCTTCTTTGGTGTCGTCGTTCCGGTGGTGATGGGTCTGATCGTGGCCGGCTCGCCGTCTGATGCGAGCAACAAGTTTGTCGCCATCCTGGCGAGCGTTGCCGCCGGCTTCTTTGGGCCCAACGAATACGTCAACATCATGGGCAAGCGCCGCCAGAAAGAGATTCAGCGCGGCCTGGCCAACGCCCTCGACCTGCTCGTGGTCTGCGTTGAGAGTGGCTTGGGTCTCGATCAGGCGATCCTGCAGGTTTCCAAGGAACTCGAGCACGCCCACCCCGAGATCTGCGAAGAATTCATGCTGGTCAATCTCGAGCTCAAGGCTGGTAAGCGCCGTGTTGAGGCGCTGCGCAACCTCGCCGAGCGCACTTCTGTGGACGACTTGAAAAAGCTCGTCGCCGTGCTGATCCAGGCCGACCGCTTCGGTACCGGCGTAGCCCAGAGCCTCCGCGCTCACGCCGACTTCATGCGCGTCCAGGCCCGTCAGATCGCCGAAGAGAAGGCCGCCAAGCTGGGCGTCAAGCTCGTATTTCCGATTTTCTTTTGTATCCTGCCGAGCCTGTTCGTGGTTACGGTGGGACCCATCACGGTCAAAATCGTTCGCGAACTCGTTCCGATGATGGCCGGCATGGGTGGCTAAACATTTCGGCGCAAACAGCCGAAAGAACTAAAAACAGACGACTTGAGGTCGCGGGAATGAGACATGCAACTGGAAAGGAGAACACACCATGGATAGCTCGATGATTCGCATCATCTGCACTGTGCTGGCAATCAGCCTTCTCGGCCTGATTGTTCTGCGCCGCAAGAAGAACGCTGACGAGTAGTTCCCGAAAAAGGAACCCAATTCAGGGGCGCCCCGCTTCTTGCGGGTAGCGGGAGCGCCCTACACACAACTGTTAACCGGCTATTACCCATTGTTTTTGGAGAGACAGGCAATGAAAGGCATTTTGGGCATGAAAAAGGAATTTAACTTGGCGAAGTGGGCTCAACCCCTGCTGGCGCTCGTGCTGCTCGGCGGCGCGATGATCGCTCCGGCCGCGGCCGCCACATTCGGCCGGCCCGTCGTGATTGGTGGTCAAGCCTCTGACCTGGTTCTGGACGAACCGCGCGGGGTCCTCTATGTCGCCAACTTCACCGGCAATCGTATTGAAGTGATGTCCCTTGAGACCGGCGTGATTCGCACGAGCTTCAACGTACCTGCCCAGCCTGGCTCGATCGCTCTCTCTCCGGACCGCCGCTACCTGTTGATTGCCCACTACGGCAACACCGCGGCCGGCACGGCTTCGCGCAATGGGTTGACCGTCATCAACCTTGAAAACAACCAGCGGCAGACCTACTCGATGACCGCGACGCCCCTTAGCGTTGCCTTCGGCTCGGATGGGATTGCGCTGGTGGCCACCTCGAACGCCTTCCTGCTGTTCGACCCGGCCCTTGGCACCACGACGACGCTGAGCACGATTACCGCGCTCGCCCTCAAGACGGTCCCGGTGCCCTTCAACAACTTCCCCCAGAACATCGTCGCCAGCGCCAGCATGGCCACCAAGGATGGCACACGCATCTACGGCGTCATCCAGGGCAGCACCAACGACACCGAAGTAATCGTCTATCGCTACGACGTCGGCAAGGTGTTTATCGGCGCCGGCATCGTCGCCCAGCCCGCGCTTGCCCCCCGCACCCTTAGCGTCAGCGATGACGGCTCGCGCGTGCTCGTCGGCTGGTCGCTGCTGACGGAAGACTTCGTCAACGTGAGCCAGTTCCCGAATCCGACCGGTACGCTCAACCTCGGCGGCCACGTGTTCGATTCGGCCCGCCGTACGATCTACGCCCAGATGGTTGAAGCCAACACGCCCGGCGCCAACACGAGCACGCCCACGGTCGATGTGCCGAAGGTGATGCAGGTGCTCGACAGCGACAACCTCACTGTGCGTGAGCGCATCCAGTTGCCTGAAAACCTCCAGGGCAAAGCCGTCATCAGCGCCAACGGCAACACCGTTTACGCTCTGAGCGCGAGCGGCGTTCTCATCCTGCCGGTGGGTGACCTTGCCCGCCAGCGCAAGGTAGTACCGTCAACGCCTGATCTGCTCTTCCGTGGCAACTTCTGCGACCGTCGCGTCGCCACCCAGCAGTTCGTGATTGCCGACTCGAGCGGCCAGAGCACTGACTTTACCCTGACCAACATTCCGGCTGGCGTTTCGGTCTCGCCGACGGCTGGTGTGACGCCTGCCGTGATCACGGTGACGGTGGATCCGCTGACGTTCTCGAACACTCGCGGCACGGCTTCGCGCACGATCAATATCAACTCGAATGGCTCGGTGCTGAGCGCGGCGAGCATCCGCCTGCTGATCAACTCGAAGGATCCTGACCAGCGCGGCACGAATGTGAACGTGCCCGGCAAGCTCGTCGACATCCTTGCCGACCCGACACGCGATCGCTTCTTTATCCTGCGTGAGGACACCAACAGCGTCCTCGTGTTCGATGGTTCGACCTATCAGCAGATCGCCACGCTGCGCACTGGCAACACGCCCACCCAGATGGCCATCAGCTTTGACCGTCGCTTCCTGTTGATTGGCGGCGACAACACGCAGGTCATCTATGTCTACTCGCTCGAGACCCTGCAGCAGCAGCCCTCGATCCAGATGCCTTTCGGTCACTACCCGCGCAGTGTCGCGAGCTCGGCCGGGGCCACCCTGGTGGCCAGCCGCGTGGCTGGGCCGATCCATAAGGTTTCGCGCGTTGACTTCAATACGCGCCGGGCTACCGAACTGCCGTCGCTCGATGTCTTTGAGAACAATATCAACGTCGATACGGTGCTGATCGCTTCGCCGAATGGCGCCAAGATCATGGCCGCCTCGAAGGACGGCACGACGTTCCTGTACGACGGCAACGCCAACGCCTTTGTCACCTCACGCAAGGATGCCCAGGTCCTTGGCGGCGCTTATGCTGCCAGCGACTTCGACCAGTTCATCGTGGGTAACTTCCTGCTCAATGGTTCGCTCGTTCCGGTGCGCCGCATGGCGCCGGATACGGAGAGCACCTACGGCTTCGCCTTTGTCGACAACACGGGCTTCCGTGTATCCTCGCCCTCGCTCGATGCCGCCGGCACGATCCAGCGCATCAGCTTCCCGACGGGCGCTGCCCAGCTGGCGACGCGCATGGTGGAATCTCCGCTGCAGAGCGTAGCGACGGCTCAGCCCTTCATCCGCACGGTGGCGCCGCTGTACTCGCGCAACAACATCATCGTGCTGACGGTCTCGGGCTTCACTGTGCTGCCGTGGACCTTTGACGCCGCCGTGGCGACCCCGCGCATCTCGCAGGTCACCAACCTCGCCGACAATTCGACCAATATCGCTCCGGGCAGCCTCGTGCGCATCACGGGCACCGACCTGAGCCCGATCAACCAGGCCTCGCGCGAGCGTCCCTTGCCGACGGCTCTTGGTGAAAGCTGCATCACGGTGAACGGCCTGCCGATCCCGCTGATCTTCGTCAGCGGCACCGAGATCAACGCTCAGATCCCGTTTGAGGTGGCTGGTTCGACCACGCTGATTCTCCGTACGCCGGGCGGGGTGAGCGACAACTTCAACCTGTCGGTGCGTCCGACCGCGCCGGGCGTGTTCCGCTCGCTGGTGCCGGGGCTCGATGCTCCGATCGCCACGATCGTCAATGCCCGCAACGGCCTGATTGCGACCAACTCGAATCCGGTGAAGCGCTCCGACCGCATCTCGATCTACCTGACGGGTCTCGGCAAGACGGCCCCGGCGGTGGACTCGGGCCTCGCGGCTCCGGCCGATCCGCTGGCGGTGGCCCTCGTGACCCCGACGGTGAGCATCGGTGGGGTGGAGATTCCGGTCACTTACGCTGGCCTCACGCCGGGCGAAGTCGGTGTCTACCAGATCAACGCGGAAGTGTTGCGCTGGGTACCGACGGGCTTCACGGTTCCTCTCGTCATCTCGCAAGGTGGCACCTCGACTACGATTGACGTGCGCGTCATCGAGTAAAACATTTATAGTAAGGATTGTTTTATGCGCCACCTGATTCTGACCGTCGCACTCTTTGCCTGTCTTCCTGCCTGGGCCCAGCGCTGGGAGTTTGGCGCCGGCGCTGCTGGCACCTTCTACACGGGCAAGGACGTTACCCTGGGCAGCCTTAGCGCCAAGACCGGCTTCAAGTCCGGCTGGGGCGGAGCGGCCTGGCTCGGCAACGACATGCACAACTACATTGGCGGCGAAATCCGCTACATGTACCAGCAGAACGACATGAAGCTGAGCTCGGGCAGCACGGAGTACAAGTTTGGTGGCCGTTCCCAGACGATCACCTACGACTTCCTGATCCATGCCGCCCCGCGCGGCTCAAAGATCCGTCCCTTTATCGCCGCTGGCGCGGGCTTCCGTGGCTACACGGGCACGGGCCGTGAAGTGGCGGTGCAGCCGCTGAGCAACTTTGCGATTCTGACGAAGACCTCGCAGTGGGTGCCGGTGGTGAGCATCGGTGGTGGTATCAAGTTCATGCCGACCAAGAAGCTCGCCTTCCGCGGTGAGTTCCGTGACTACATTTCGCCGATTCCGGACAACGTGATTGCCACGCCGCCGAACGCGAAGCTGGGTGGCTGGATTCACAACTTCGTGGCGATGTTTGGCGTGTCGGTTCTGTTCTAATCAGAACAGATGCCCGAGACTTGCGCGCTTTGCGCCAGCCGCCGTCCGCAACGTTATTGTCCCTCGCTCCGGAGCGATATCTGCCCGAAGTGCTGCGGCCAATCTCGTGAGGAAACCATTGCCTGTCCCTACGACTGTCCCTTTCTGATTCAAGGCCGCGACCACGAGAAACTTCGTGAGCTCGCGGCCTCTGACATTCCCCATCCGGAAATCATCGTCAAGGAAGCGTTTCTGCGCGACCACGAGCCGCTCGTGCTGGTCACCGCGGCGGCGATTGCCGAGGGCACCGAACGGCTCGATAACCTGCTCGACTGGGATGCGCGCGAGGCGCTCGAATCGCTGGTGCAGACCTACAAGACACTCGGCAGTGGCTTGATTTACGAATCGAAGCCAAAGAATCCCATTGCGGCGGCTTTGCATGAGCTGGTGCAGTTGCGGGTGACCGAGTTTCGCGAGCGCATTGCGGCGCAGACGGGCTACACGGTGGTGCTCGACTCGCACGTGCTGGGGGTACTGATCTTCCTGCAGCGTATGGAACTGCAGCTCAACAACGGGCGCAAGCGAGGGCGGAGCTTTCTCGATGCAGTTCGGCATTTCATGCCGCCGCCTGTTCCGCGACAATAGAAGTATGAGTACTGGAGTGGTTGTGTTTGCTCATGGGTCGAGCGTGGAAAGTGCGAACCAGGCGGTGCGTGACGTGGCGCGAGTGATTGCCAATGACCCGTCGTTTCCGCTGGTGGCGACCTCGTTTCTCGACGGAGGCAAGCCGGATCTGCCGGGTGCGGTGACGGAGTTGCTCGAGCGGGGCGCGGAGAAGATTCTCGTGGTGCCCTACTTTTTGACGGTGGGCCTGCATCTCAAGCGGGACCTGCCGGACCTGATTGAACGGATTCGCACGGAGCGGCCGGGGCTGCCGATTGAGGTAACGCCGCCGCTCGACGGGCACCCGCTGCTGGGTTCGATTCTGCGCGATCGCGCGAAGGAAGGCATGGAGCAATGGCACTCGTAGAGCATCAGGCACGACTGGTCGAAACCTTCGACGTCGGGCCAAACATTCGGCATTTTGTGTTTGAGATCCCGGGGGTGGAGAGCTTTGAGTTCACGCCGGGACAATGGGTCTCGATGACCGAGACGGTGAACGACAAGAAGGTGACGCGGGCCTACTCGCTCGCTTCGCTGCCGGCGGGCAATCGCTTTGAGATCTGTCTGAACCGGGTGGAGGGCGGGATGTTCTCGCCGTATCTGTTCACGCTGAAGGCGGGCGACACGGTGCCGACCAAGGGGCCGGTGGGGATGTTTACGCTGCGCTCGAAGGAACGCGAGGCGGTGTTCGTGGCAACGGGGACTGGCGTGGTGCCTTTCCGCGGCATGCTGAAGCAGCCGGGGTTTCTCGAGGCGGGCACCAGGGCGACGCTGATCTTCGGCAGCCGGTTTGAAGAGGGGCTGATGTTCCGCGCGGAGTTTGAAGAACTGGCGGCGCGGTATCCGAACTTCTCGTTTCTGCCGACGTTGACGCGTCCGGAAGACGGCTGGCAGGGGCGGACGGGCCGGGTGCAGCCGTTGCTGCTTGAGACGATTGGCGAGAGGATCGAGCTCGATGTCTACGCCTGCGGCATGAAGGAGATGGTCGAGAGCGTCCGGGACGAGTTGAAGAACCGGGGCTTTGACCGCAAGCAGATCATCATCGAGAAGTATGATTAGTTCCAACCGTCTGATCGCGCTGGTGCTGATTGACCTGGTGTTGTTCGCGATTGTCGCGATCGTGATGCTGCAGTTTATGCCGAAGCCGTTGGGCGTGCTCGACTACCTGCTGACGGGCTGTGTGGCGACGCTGGTGAGCCTGCTGGCGACGTGGTTTCTGATCTGGCGGGAGAGCCCGAACCGGTCGGGCTTTCTCTTTGAGAAGAGGGTGAAGAAATGAGCTGGCGGTATTGGGATATCAGCATCCCTTTGAAGGACGGCATGGTGTGCTGGCCGGGGGACGAGGCGCCGAGCATCAAGCAGGTGACGTTCATGGACAAGGGTGACATTTGCAATGTCACCAAGCTGCACATGAGCGCTCATACGGCGACGCACATGGATGCGCCGCGGCACTTCATCAACGACGGCGTGGGCATTGACCAGACGCCGGTGGATGCGCTGATCGGGCCGGCGCGCGTGGTGGAGATTGCGGACCCGGTGGCGATCCGGCGGGCGGAGCTTGAGGCGCTGCAGCCGCGGCGGGGCGAGAGGCTGATCTTCAAGACGCGAAACTCGCGCGAGGCATGGGGGAAGCCCGAGTTTGACAAGGACTTTGTCTACATCGCCGATGAGGGGGCGCGGTATCTGGTGGAGTGTGGCGTGAGGACGGTGGGCGTGGATTACCTGTCGATTGGCGGGTTCTATCACGACACGGTGGAGACGCATGTGACGATCCTGGGGGCGGGGATTGCGGTGATTGAGGGGCTCGATTTGAGCGCGGTGGAGGCGGGGGAGTACGAACTGATCTGTTTGCCGCTCAAGATTGCGGGGGCGGATGGCGCCCCCGCGCGAGCTGTACTGAGAAGGGCGATCTAGACCACGTCGGGTTCGCCGTCGCGGTGGGTGGGGTGGAAGTCGGCCTTCGTCTCCTTGATCTTGTAGGTTTCGATGCCGGGGCCGAAGGCGCCCTTCTTTGTGCGTTCGAGAATCGAGGTCATCTCGGCGGGGGTCATCTTCTTGAGGGTCTTCAAGATGGCGACGTTCTGCTCGAGCTGGTCGACGGATTCGACGCCGGAGACGAGGGTGTTGGGGTTCTGCGTCCAGGCAAAGCGCAGGCATTCTTCAATGGTGGCGATGCGCATCTTGCCGATGTTGCCGATGGCGTTGGACTTCATGCCGATCAGGCCGAGGCCGCGCTCGCGGACCTTGGGGTGGACGTTGGTGATGAAGCTCAGGTAGTGGGGGTCGATCAGGTTGACCGGGCACTGGACGGTTTCCCAACCCGAGTAGCCTTCGAGCAGGCGGAGGTGGACGTTGGGGTCGGCGTGGCCGGTGAAGCCGATGTGGCGGACCTTGCCCTGTTCCTTGGCCTTGACGAACGCTTCGAGGGAGCCCTTGGGGCCAAAGATCTTGTCGACTTCGTCCTGGGTGACGACTTCGTGGCACTGCCAGAGGTCGAGGTAGTCGGTCTTCATGCGGCGCAGGGTGTTCTCGAGCTGGAGCATGGCACCGTCGCGGGTGCGATTCTCGGCCTTGGACATCAGGACGACGCGCTGACGGAGGCTTGAGGATTCGCCGAAGACCTTGCCGTAGGTGACATCGCTTTCGCCGCCGTGATACTTGGCGGCGCTATCGAAGAAGTTGACGCCGAGCTCGAGGGCGCGGTTGATGATGCGGACGCCGGAGATCTCGCCGCCGACGCGCATGTGGTAGCCACCGAGACAGAACTTGGAGACTTTCAACTGGCTCTTGCCGAGGATGTCCATGGGCATGGGCATTTGGGCGAGGGCAGCCGAGGAAATGCCGAGAGCGGCCGTGCTCTGGATAAATTCGCGACGTTGCATGACGTGATTGTATCGTTAGTCGCGACCGGGGAGTAGCTTTAAGAGCTTCTCGAACCAACTCATGTCGGTGGCGGGGAGAGGCTTGGAGCTGCTGCTGACGGGGGGCGCGTCGGCGGGCGGCGTGTAGGGCTCTTTGCTGACCAGTTTGACGCGGTTGCCGTCGAAGGAATAAGTGCGCAGCATGGTCTCGCCAGTCTTGGAATCTTCGGCGATGATCTTGAAGCCGGAGGGGGTGGCGAGGACCGGGAAGAAGCCACGGATGTCGCGTTCGCGGTAAGAGGTCTCGTAGCGATGGCGGCGGGTGTTCCAGGTGAACAGGCGCAGGCCGTTGAACTCGAAGGGGGCGAACTTCTGATTCTGGGTGGTCCAGAGCCAGTGGTTATAGGTCTTGCCTTCGTCGGTGACTTCGCCCATGGGGAAGTAGCTGGTGATGCGATGGCCTTCGGCGTACTGGGCGACGTCGTCGGGGATCTCCATGAAGACGGCGTTGGTGATGATCCAGCCGACCTTGCCCTCTTTGTTGCGGATGAGGGTGAGGTCGTCCATCGGCTTGGGGTCGGCGGCGGGTTTGCCGGCTTCGGTGGGCACGGTGGAGCGGGACAGGTCGAGCCAGTTGTCGGGCACCTTGGGGGTGGGCGGCGGAGGGGGCGGGGGAACGGCGGGTTCCTTTTTGGGTTTCTTCTTGCGGACGGCGGGCTTGGGGGTGAGGTCTTCGATCTCGATGGTGTCGCCCTGGTAGGGGGTACGGACGACGACGCGGTGGCCGATGACGTCGAAGTGTTCTTTCTCCTGGAGCTGGAGGAAGGTGGGCGAGTAGCGATTGGGGTCGGTGTGAACATTGGTCACATCGAAGACGGTGGCGCGGCCCATGCTGGGGGCGTCCTTATAGCGCTTGGCGAGCTCTTCGAGCTGGTCCATCTGTTTGGCGCTGATGAGGAGGCGGATGTCGACCCAGCCGACGATGTTCGATTTGGTGCGGACCTGGAGGAAGCGGCGGCGGCGATCGAGGACTTCGAGGCGTTCGCCGTGGGCGACGGTGGCGATGACGGGGGAGCGGAGGGAGACGTCCTGGCGGAGGGGGAGCTGGTTGGGGCCGGCGAAGGCTTCGCCGATGACACGATAAACCGGGCCTTCCTGCTTCTTCTGACAAGAAGAGAGGAGGCCCGGCAGGATCGCGATACTGACCAGGAACAGCGCTCTAGACAGCCTGAGCGAGTTCGAGCAAGGAGTCTTCAAACGAGTAATCGATGCGCTTTCTCTTTACCGAGTTACGAAGATACCAACGGTAAGTTTCCTTGAGGCCGGTGGCAAAATCACGAGGCTTGAGCTTAAGCATCCGCTGGGCCTTGTTGGTGACCATGGTGATCGGAGCGACATCGAAGTAGTAGCCGAAGTACAACTGGGGACCCATCGGGTGGCCGCCGGCGAGAGCAATCTGACGGCGGGGGACACGGATGATCTGGGGCTTCTTGCCCGTGGCGGAAGCGAGGGCGTGGACGACTTCTTCCTGCGTGAGGGGCCGGGAGTTGGCGACGTTGAAGGCGTTGCCAACGGCCTGAGGATGCTCGAGCACCTTCTGGCAGGCGAGGATCAGATCCGCGACGTGGACGAACTGCATGAGGCGGCGACCGTCACCCGGCAGGATGAGCGGACGACCGGCGCGGAGGCGATCCCAGAAGAAGGCTTCGCGGTAGTAATTGTTGCCGGGGCCGTAGATGAACGGCGGGCGGAGGGTGATGACCGGGACGTGATAGCGATAGTACATGCGGAAGAGCATGCGTTCGCTCATGGCCTTGTTACGGACATAGGAATCCGGATGGTCATCGGGGGCGAGGGCGTCGGCTTCGTGGTGATTGAGCCCGTCGCCGTAGGCGGCAACCGAAGACATGAAAATGTACTTGGAGAAGCGGCCTTCGAGAGTCTTGATGGTGGTTTCGACCTGGGAGGCGGTAGTGCCGCGTTCCCAATCGTAGACATTATCGAACACGACGTCGAACTTTTCGCGGGCGAGAACTTTGCGGATCTGCTCGGGATCGTTGCGGTCGGCTACGATGTTGCCGATCTTCTTTTTGAAAGGATGAGACTGCTTCCGGTGCAGGATGGTGATGTCGTTCTTCTGCTTGAGGAGAGTTTCAACCAGAAGGCGGCCAACGAACTGGGTGCCACCAATCACAAGAATACGCATGCCGGAGGAATTGCTACGGGCTAATGATTCAAACACTTTGTTCTTCTGCTCCGTCTTAAGCGGATTTCATTATTTTAGACGTCGTGGCGACCGATTGGGTTCAGAGGTGCAACAAGTTCAGCAACAGTAAAAACCGTAATCTCGGGCCTACTTGTTATACTAGCAACCGGATGAGCGTTCGCGCTACGGCGACCATCACGGCGGTGCTGGTCGATGATGAGAGGCTGGCGAGAGAGGAACTCGAGTTTTTACTGCGAGATTTTCCGGAATTGGAAGTGGCGGGGGTAGCGGAGAACGGGCTGCAGGCGCTGGAAGTGATTGAAAAGATTGAGCCTGACCTGGTGTTTCTGGACGTACAGATGCCGGGGCTGGATGGATTGGGGCTGATCCGGAAGCTGCAGGAGCGCGAGGTGAGACTGCCGTATTTCGTACTGGCGACGGCTTTTGACCAGTACGCGGTGGAGGCATTTCGGCTGGAAGCGATGGATTATCTGCTGAAGCCGGTGGAAAAAGACCGGCTGGCGGTGACCATTGAGAGGGCGAAGCGGTACATCGCGGAGCATAGTCCGGCGGGGGAAACTCAGATTGAGGAATCTTCACGACCGGCGAATCCGAAGAATAAAGTGGTGGTACGGACGGGGAACCGGAACCTGCTGATTGATACCAGCGAGGTGATTTACGCGACGATTGAGGACGGATTGATCCGGATTGTGGCGACGTCGGTGACTGGGGAGAGCAGCTACAAGACGATTGACGAGCTGCAGGGGGATCTGGATCCAGAGGTGTTCTGGCGGGTGCACCGGGGGTATCTGGTGAATCTTAACCGGATCCGGGAGGTAAACCCGTGGTTCCATTCGAGCCTGATGCTGAAGATGGATGATGAGAAGGGCACGGAAGTGCCGGTGAGCCGGGCGCATTCGAAGAAGCTGCGGGCGTTTTTGAAGCTATAGAAAGAGGTGGGTATGGCGTCGGTTTATAAAGAGCGGGCCGATGAGCTGGAGCGGTTTGAGTTCCAGTATGGGGTGGAACGGGGGCGGCTGGCGATGGCGCAGGATTTGCTGACGGATGCGCTGAGCCTGGTGGGGCAGCATGGGGTGTACTGCCAGAGTGTGCGGCAGCCGGGGAAGCCGGCGATGGATATTCAGATCATTCTGAAACTGCTGAATGACACGAAGGAACTGGTGACGGACGTGATGGGGCAACTGAAGGCGCAGCCCTCGCCCGGCAGTGGGCCCGAGTAGAGAGTTCGGCGGGCGCACTGCGGGTATTGTCGCGCAGCGTGTCGGGGTGTATTCGGTTGTCGGAGAGCGGTAATCCCGTGGGATTGGGTTCGTTTGGTTGACTAGGCTGCGGCGGCGTTTTGTTTGGCTTCCCAGGCGTGGAAAGCGTCCCATTTGGCCTGGGTTTCTTCGTCGCGTTCGGGGATTTCTGGACGGTCGAGGAGGTAGCGGCAGAAGGGTTCGTTTGTCAGAACCTGTGCGGCGACCTGCCAGGCCGAG
>CAZBTA010000028.1:0-32805 GCA_964494515.1 uncultured Bryobacter sp. | reverse complement strand
TCACGAGTAGCGACGGGCAGGCGGTGATTGTCTTCAATGGCGAGGTGTACAACTTTGGGGAGTTGCGCGCAGAGCTTGAGGGGCGTGGTGTACGGTTCCGCTCGCATTGCGACACGGAGGTAGTGCTCGAAGCGTATCGGGCATGGGGTGTGGAGAGCTTTACGCGGCTGCGGGGCATGTTCGCGTTTGCTATCTGGGACAAGAACACACGCGAACTTTATGTGGTGCGGGACCGCTTGGGCATCAAGCCGCTTTATTACTACGAGCGTGGTGAGGATCTGTACTTTGGCTCGGAGTTGAAGGTGTTGTTCGAGAATCCGGAAGTGCGCCGGGAGCTCGATCATGAGGGGCTAACGTATTATCTGTCGCTCAACTACGTTCCGCAGCCGTATACGCTGGCGGCGGGCATCAACAAGGTGCGGCCGGGGTGTTATCTGAAGTGGCGCGAGGGGCGGCTGACGCAAGAGCCTTATTGGACGTTGCAATTCTGGCCTGATGCAAAGATCACGATGGAGGCGGCCAAAGAAGAGCTGGACGCGCTGCTTGAGGCTTCGCTCAAAGAGCACCTGATCGCGGATGTGGGGCTGGGCGTGTGGGCCTCGGGTGGGGTGGATTCGACCACGGTGCTGCATTATGCGGCGCGGGCGGCGGGACGGCAGTTGAAGACGTTCTCGGTGTCGTTTACCGGCAGGAGCTTTGATGAATCGCCATGGTTCCGCGAGGTGGCGCGGGTGTACGGTACAGAGCACCATGAGTTTGATGTCAACCCGGAAGTCGGGCTGGTGGATGCGATCGAGCAACTGGCCTTCTTCAGCGATGAGCCGAGCGCGGACGCGGGGGCGCTGCCGGTGTGGTACCTGTCGCGGATGACCCGCGAGCATGTGACGGTGGCGCTGAGTGGGGAAGGCGCGGACGAGCTGTTTGCCGGCTATCAGACGTATCTGGCGGATGAGTATGCCGTGACGGCGCGGCGAGCGCCGAAGTGGTTGCGCGAGGCGGGGCTCGCGATGTTGGGCTTGTGGCCGGCATCAGACGACAAGATCAGCCTCGAGTACAAGGCGAAGCGCTTTCTGGCGGGCTCACTGATGCGGCCCGAGGAGGCGCATCTGTACTGGAACGGCACCAACACGCTGTTTGAAAAGCAGCGGCTGGCGCCCCGACTGGCGCACCGGCCAACGGCGGATCTTTACCGGCGGCTGCCCACGGAATCGGCCGCGGTGGGCGAGCTCAATCGCAACCTGTGGCTCGATCAAACCTACTATCTGGTGGATGACATTTTGTACAAGTGTGACCGAATGTCGATGGCGCACTCGCTTGAGGTGCGGCCGCCGTTTCTGGATCACCGGATTGTGGAGTTTGCCGGGCGGTTGCCAGCGGATTTGAAAAAGCAGGGGCCGGTGTTGAAGCGGGTGCTGCGCGAGCTGGTGCGGGACAAGATTCCGCCGAGCGTGCTCGCGCGCTCCAAGCAGGGTTTTGACATCCCGACGCATCACTGGTTCCGCACGGTGCTGAAGCCACTGTTGCTCGAAACGGTAACAGAACGTGCGGTGCGCGAGTCTGGAATTTTTTCATGGCCCGCCGTCAGTGACCTGATCTCCCGCCACATGTCGCGCCGGATCAATGCAGGGTACTCCTTGTGGGGACTGCTGACTCTCTTTTTGTGGATGAAACGATGGAATATTCAAACTACGGGGATGGCTACGGATCGCGCGCCACAACCGATCGCTACTATGAACTGATCGTAGTCCTGTTTGCGGCGCTGATCTTTGTTCCGTCGATCTTCAGCCCGCCGTCGTTGATGGACGATGTGGATGCGGTGCAGGCGCAGATTGCGCGCAATATGCTGGAGAGCGGAGATTGGGTGACCGCGCGGCTGAACGGCGTGGCGTACCTCGAGAAGTCGCCGCTGGTGTACTGGCTGATGGCGATCAGCTTCAAGGTGTTCGGCGTGACGGATTGGGCCGCGCGGATCCCAGTGGCACTGGCGTCAATCCTGCTTGCCTGGCTCACGGCACGCATGGCTGCATGGGCGGCGGGGCCGCGTGTCGGTATGGCGAGCGGGCTGATTGTGGGTACGAGCCTGGGCTTGTGGCTGTTTACCCGCATTCTGATTCCTGACGTGATGCTGACGGGGACGATTGCGCTTGCTATGTGGGCATTCCTGCGTGTGCTTGATCCGGAGGAGCGCAATCCGCGGTTTTGGTCGAATACGTTCTCGGTGGCGATTGCGCTGGGGTTGCTACTGAAGGGGTTGATCGCGCTGGTGTTTCCCGGTGCGGCGGCGGTGTTGTACCTGATGCTGACCGGGCAGCTGTTTGCTTCGAACACGTGGCGGCGGTTCCGCGTGGTCGAAGGCTTGCTGATCCTGATCATGATCGCGGCTCCGTGGCATGTGGCGGCCACGCTCGCCAACCCGCCTTATTTCGACTTGACGATGCGGAGTGTGCCGGGCGAGTATCACGGGTTCTTCTGGTTCTACTTCCTGAACGAGCATGTGTTCCGCTTTCTCAACATGCGGCATCCGCGCGACTACAACACCGTGCCGCGGCTTGCGTTCTGGCTATTCCACTTGTTGTGGCTGTTCCCCTGGTCGTTGCACTTCTTTGCGCCGCGCGGGACGAACTCGGAACGGCACCGCAACCTTGTGCTGCTTTGCTTGTGCTGGGCCGGATTCCTGATGGTGTTTTTCACGTTCTCGACAACGCAGGAATACTATTCGATGCCCGCTTATCCCGCGATGGCGATTCTGCTGGGTACCGTGATGGGGCATGAACAGCGGCCACCACGGTGGACGTTGCGCGCTGTGGGGATCGTCGCCGCGCTGGCGCTGGGGGCGATTGTGATGTTGCTGGTGCAGGTGTGGAATCTGCCCACGCCGGGCGATATCTCCCGGGCGCTGGCGCAGCAGAACCCGGATGCGTATACCTTGTCGCTGGGGCACATGGGGGATCTCACAGTGGCGAGCTTTGCGTATTTGCGGACGCCGTTGATGATCGCCGGGACGGCGTTTCTGATTGGCGCCGCCGGGGCGTGGTTGCGAGGACGGGCGGCGATGTTTGCTCTGGCGCTAATGAGCGTGGTGTTTCTCAATGCGGCGCGGGTGGCGATGATCACGTTTGATCCTTACCTCGCGTCGCGGCCCCTCGCACAAGCCCTGGATGCGGCGCCACCGGGGACGTGGATTGCCGATAACCAGTACTACACGTTCTCGAGTGTGTTCTTCTATACGAACAAGCGAGCACTCCTGCTGAATGGGCGCGTCAACAATCTCGAATACGGTAGCTATGCGCCGGGGGCCCCGCAGGTGTTTATTGATGACCGGCAGTTCGCTACACGGTGGATGAGCAATGAGCGACATTACCTGACGATCGAGAAGCCAAGTGCGGAGCGGATTCGCAAGCTGGTGCCCGTCGAGCGGCTGATCGAAGTGAAGGAAGCCGGCGGCAAGTATCTGTATACGAATCTGCCGTTGTAGTGGAGTTATCCTGAAGCCGTGATCACGTTGCTGTATCTCGCGCTTGCGCTGCAAAGCCCGGTGGAGGATGGCATCAAGGCTCTTGATGCCGGCAAACCCGCCGAGGCGGAGGTGTTGTTCCAGAAAGCAGTGGCGGCCGACCCGAAAGATTATTCGGCGTACTTCAATCTGGCGTTTGCCCAATCGATGCTGAACAAGGATGCCGAAGCGATCGCGAGCTACCGGCGCGTGCTCGAGCTCAAGCCGGCGCTTTATGAGGCGGAGCTGAATCTGGGCATTCTGCTGATGCGGCAGAAAAACCCGAAGGACGCCGTTGGGCCACTCGAAGCAGCGGCCCGGCAGAAGCCCGGCGAGTACCGGCCAAACTTCTATCTGGGGGAAGCATTGCTTGAGTTGAACCGTGGCGCTGAAGCCGAGGCGGCATACCGGCGAGCGCTGGCGGTGAATGCGAAATCCGCCGAGGCACTGCAGGGCGTGGGACAGGCATTGCTGAATCAGGGCAAGACGGCCGAAGGCGCGCCATTTATCGAGCAGGCAGCGGCGATCGACCCCAACTACCAGCAGACGCTGTTGCATCTGGCGAGCGTGTACGAGGCGGACAAGAACTTTGAGGCGGCCATTGCGATCTACAAGCGATTTCCCGAAAATGCCGCGGCGCGCGAGCGGATGGGAGAGTTGCTGATTGAGACGGGCAAGGCGGCGAGTGCAATTCCCGAGCTTGAGGCGGCGGTAAAGGCTTCTCCAACGGTGGCCAACCTGACGGCGCTGGCCACAGCGTATCTGCAGAACAAGCAGCCGGAGAAATGCCAGCCGGTGATGGACGCGGCGCTGCGGCTGGAGCCGAACAACGGTGAGTTGCGGATCCTTTATGGGCGCCTGCTGCGGGATCTGCGCAAGTTTGATCTGGCGGCCAACCAGTTCGCGCTGGCCGCGAAGCTTGATCCGAAGTCGGCCGAGGCTTGGGCCGATCTGGCCATGGTGACGGCGTTGATGGAGCGCTACGATGTGGTGCTGACGGCGCTCGACCGGGTGAAGCAATTGGGGGCAGAGAAGCCGGGCCACAAGTACCTGCGCGCGATCACGCTTGATAAGGTAAGGCAGGATCGCAAGCAGGCCAAGCTGGCGATCGAGGCGTATCAGGATTTTCTTGCCGTTGCGGGTGGGAAGTTTCCGGATGAAGAGTTTAAGGCGAGGCAGCGATTGAAGCTGCTCGAACGGGAAGTTAACCGATGATAGCTCTGGGAGTTTTGCTGCTGTTGGCCACAGTGCCGGATAGCGTGAGAAACGAGCCGCCGGGGGAGAAGCGTTACCAGGCGGCGCTGGCGTATGCCGTGCAGTCGATGGTGGACGGCAAGATCGACGATGCGGTGGAGGGGGCCGAGTTTGCGCTGGTGTCGCTTGAGGGCATGGGTAAGCCGCCTTACAAAAACGCCGGCAACTACAAGAAGGCGGAATTGCGCTTGCGCGAGTTGTTGCGTCGGTGTGATGCGCGCATCAAGGAAGCAGGCGTCGACGAGCGGCCAGCTCTTGAGAAGGCGCACGAGCGGCTGACGGCGGTGCACGAAAAACTACTGCAGGGAGTGATGAGCAAAAAGCCATGAATCGCAGAATGCTGATTTTGTTGCCGCTGGCCGGGCTGTTGCGCGCCCAGAAAGACTTTCTGACCGAGGACGAAGTGGATCGTGTGCGGCTGACGCAGGAGCCGAACGAGCGTCTGAAGCTGTACCTGACATTTGCCCGGCAGCGCGTGGATCAACTCGAGCAACTCTTTGCCAAGGAAAAGGCGGGCCGCTCGGTGCTGATTCATGACCTGCTCGATCAATACGCGAAGATCATTGAAGCGATCGATATTGTGGTGGACGACGCGTTGCGACGAGGGTTGTTGGTGGAAGAGGGTGCGCAGGTGGTGATGAAGGCCGAGGAGGACATGCTGAAGAAGCTGGAGAAGTTTGCCTCGTCGGAAGCCAAGGATATGGCGCGTTATGAGTTTGTACTGACGACGGCGATTGAAACCACGCATGACTCGATCGAGTCGAGCCGTGAAGATTTGGCGTCGCGTGGCAAGCGGGTAGTGGAAGACGCCAAGCGCGAAAAGCAACAGCGCGAAGAGGTGATGACACCGGCAGAGAAAGAAGAACGGGCCGCCAACGAAAGAAAGACCGAAGGCGACCCGAAGACCAAGCTAAAGAAGCCGCCGACATTACGCCGCAAGGGCGAAACGCCGGCGGACCCGGCCACCAAGAAGCCTTAGAGCTTGGTGCCGCCACTCACGGAGATCACCTGACCCGTAATCCAGCGACCATCCGGGCCAGCGATGGAGGCCACCGCATCGGCGATGTCTTCCGGCTTGCCGACGCGAGGAATGGCCTGGAACCCTCTGACCTGCGCTTCGCCCTCAGGCGTTGCCAGCCACGCGCTCATATCCGTTTCGATGGCGCCGGGCGAGATTGAATTGACAGTGATCTGACGCTGGCCAAGCAGCGCGGCCAGGTGCAGCGTGAAGGTGTCAACCGCGCCTTTGGTGGTGGAGTACGCCAGCACGCCGGGGAAGTTGGTGCGGGCAACGACACTGGAGATATTGATCACGCGGCCGCCATCCTTGATGCGCGGGGCGAGCGCCTGGGTGACGAAGAAAAGGCTCTTGACGTTGATGTTGAAGACACGATCGAACTGGGCCTGCGTGGTTTCTTCGAAGGATACGTATTCGACGGCGCCGGCGTTGTTGACGAGGATGTCGATCGCGGCGGGCAACTGGGCCGCGAGTTCGGCGGCGCCTTCGGGCTTGCTCAGGTCGGCTTGTACCGCGGTGGCTTTGCCGCCCGCGGCCTTGATCTGGGAGACGATGGCTTCGGCGGCGTCTTTGCTGCCGTTGTAGTGGACGTAGACTTCAGCGCCATCGGCGGCGAGGCGAAGGGCGGTGGCTTTGCCGATACCACGGCTCGAGCCGGTGACTACGGCGATCTTGTTCTGGAGAGTTGCGTTCTTGCTCATGCCTTTTGGACTCAGCAGTCCAAAATTGGTCGCAAGAATTTTAGAACGATTAGTCTAAAATCTGACAGGCTTCGGTGGCGATGGCTTCGAGGAGCGCGGGGTCGGAGTGGATTCGCTTGAGGGTAAGGATAGCCGTCATGTGGCCGACCAGTTGGGCGGACTTGCGCTCAATCTGGGCGCGGGTGAGCTCGCCGGCCCGTTCAAGTATGCCCTCAAACAGTTGCCGGCTGTCATTGAGCGACTGCTGAACGCGTTTTTTTACTTCGGGGTCGGCGGCGCCCAGTTCGCTGGCGAGACTGAGAAGGTAGCAGCCCTGGGAGGGAGACGCGATCAGCTCGCGAAAGTAGTCACGCAGCCAGGTCTTGACGCCACAGCGGCGATTGGCGAGGGCTTCGCGTTGCTGATCGCCTTCGGCGCAAGTGGCGTCGAGGGTGGCGAGCAGCAGGCCCCGCTTGTCACCGAAGGAATTGTACAGGCTGGCGCGGGAGATGCCGAGAGCGGAGGTAAGGTCATCAATGCTCGCGGCCTCGTAGCCGAGCGTGTGAAACACCTCGCGAGCCTTGGCGATCGCCGCGCAACGATTGAACTCCAGTGGACGGGCCATATCCCTTAGATACACTTTAAGCATGAAACGGCTCCTACTGGTGGCCGCATTCGCCATCGTGGCTTTTGCGCAGACGCGCAAGATCACCGACAGCGATGAGCTGGCCAAACTCCTCAAAGACGAGAAGAACATGTTTTTTCTCGACGTCCGTGAGCCCAAGGAAATCGAAGAACTCGGTTCTCTTAAAGGCTATGTCAATATTCCGCTTGGTGAACTCGAAAAGCGGATGAACGAAGTTCCGAAAGACAAGACCATCATCACTGCTTGAAACGGTGGGGGAAGAGCCGCGCGTGCCGCGGACATGCTCACCAAGGCCGGGTACAAAGTTGCGGCCTCCTGTGGATTGAAGGACTGGCGGGAGAAGAACAAACCGCTGGTGGGAGGTAAGCCGAAGGAACAATAAGCCCGAGCTAGCGGCGGAGTGTGAACGTGCCGTCCTTGTGAAGGTCGAGCACTCTGCCGCGCCAATGGATTGTGTTGCCGAAGAAGCCGGCGACCCAGAAGGCAAAACTCAGCAGGTCTTGCAGGGGGAGCATCCAGATAAAGCTGGGGCCGAGCGGAGCGTTGACGACGCCATTGATCGTGGCGAACGCGACGGTGAAGCGCAACATGAGCGCGACGAGAAGAAAGCCCGGTTCAAAGCCGGTGAGCGGCCAGGTAGCCAGCAGGATGGGAAGTGGATTGGTGAAGAACTGGCCGATGTAGCCAGCGGGGCGTGAGCGACGGGTGGAGCGATTCCAGCGCAGGCGGTGGGCAAAGTTGGTGGCCAGGGGTTCGGAGCCAATCCGGTGTTCGACGACGTAGCTCGAGAGAATGGAATTCCAACCCGCCGCCGTGACCCGCTGACCCAGGACGAAATCCTCGGCGAGGTAATCCTTCAGGCTCGGCCAGCCACCGATGGCGGCAATTGCTGCCTTGCGTGCGACCACAGTGGGCCCGAGGGTAAAGTGCATGCCTTCGAGCATGCGCGCCACCAGAACGCCAGCGATAAACTCCGTATTCATGCCGAGGGCTTCTGTCGCGCTCCACACGCTGGGGCCGCCCACCGCGCGGTAGGGACAGGTGGCAACGCCGAGCTTGGGGTCGGCGGCAAATTCGGCGCTGACTACGCCAAGCAGCCTCGGATCCACCCGGATGTCGGAATCAGCCATGACGACGATTTCGTGTGCTGCTGCTTCGCAGAGGTGTTCGAGACTCCAGACCTTGGCATTCGTATATGGCGGGTCTCCGACGATCAGCAGGCGTGAGTGCACCTGCGGAAAGGCCAGTTGCAGACGCTCAACAATGCCGCGAGCCGGGTCCTCACTGGATGCAAGAGCAAAGACAATCTCCCATTCACCGGAGTAATCCTGTTCAAAGAAGCTGCGCAGATTCTCTTCGAGGCCGAGATCGACGCCCTTGAGCGGCTTGAGGATGGAAATGGGGGGATGCGCGACGGGCGCCACGGGCGGGACAGCGAGATAACGGTACACGGCTACCAGCACCAGGAAACAGTAAACCAGTGCTCCCAGTGCCGGCAGCCAGAGTAGCCAGATCATTTACTCGACGGGGGTCTTCTTGGCAACAACGTCGGCAAGCAGGTTGGTGAACTCCTCGAACGTCTTGACGCCGAGATCACCGTGGCGACGATTGCGCACGGATACCGTGCCTGCGTCGACTTCACGATCTCCGATTACCAGCATGTAGGGAACCTTCATCAGCTGGGCTTCGCGGATCTTGAAGTTCACCTTCTCGTTGCGCTTGTCCACTTCAGCCCGGAAGCCCTGAGACTTCAGCTTGGCCGCAAGTTCATCAGCGTAAACGTTGGCGCGATCGGTAACCGGCAACAGCGAGACCTGCACGGGGGCAAGCCACGCCGGGAAGGCGCCAGCGTAGTGTTCGACAAGGATGCCGAAGAAGCGCTCGACGCTGCCAAACAGCGCGCGGTGCACCATCATCGGGGTGTGCTTGTTGCCGTCTTCAGCGATGTAGCTGAGCTTGAAGCGGCGCGGCAGGTTGAAGTCAAACTGCACGGTGGACAACTGCCACTTGCGGCCGATGGCATCAACGAGCTTGACGTCGATCTTGGGGCCGTAGAAGGCCGCTTCATCGGGCATCACCTTAACGTCGAGGCCAAGCTTGGTGACGGCATTGCGCAGGGCGTTCTCGGCGAGCTGCCATTCTTCGGCGGTGCCGACGTATTTGTCGCTCGTGCCACCATCCCAGGTGGAGAGCTCGGCTTCGTACTTCTCAAAGCCAAAGGTCTTGAGCGTGTCGAACGCGAATTCGAGACAACCGATGACTTCGCTCTCGACCTGTTCCGGAGTACAGAAGATATGGGCGTCGTCCTGACAGAAGCCACGCACCCGCAGCAGGCCGTGCAGCGTGCCCGAGCGCTCATAGCGATAAACCGTGCCAAGCTCACCGAGACGAACAGGCAGTTCGCGATAGCTGTACTGCTTGTTGTCGTAGATGAGGATGTGGCAGGGGCAGTTCATCGGCTTGAGCTGATAGGTGGCGTCATCGAGCTCCATCGGGACGAACATGTTGTCGCCATAGAATCCGGCGTGGCCGGAGACTTCCCACAATTGGCGACGCGCGACGTGCGGCGTAACGACAAGATCGTAGCCACGGCTCAGGTAGGCCTCGCGCATCCAGTCTTCCATGATCTTGCGGACGAGGGCGCCTTTGGGATGGAAGAAGATGAGGCCGGGGCCGGCCAGTTCCTGAATCGAAATCAGATCGAGCTCGCGCCCGAGCTTGCGGTGGTCACGCTTCTTGGCTTCTTCGAGCTGCTTGAGGAATTCGTCGAGTTCCTTCTGGGTAAACCAGGCGGTGCCATAGATGCGCTGCAACTGCTGGCGCTTCTCGTCGCCCTTCCAGTAGGCGCCGGCCACCGAGAGCAGTTTGAAGGCCTTGAGTTTCTTGGTGGAGGGCACGTGCGGTCCACGGCAGAAGTCGATGAAGTGGGGGCCGAGCGTGTACTCGGAGAAGATATCGTCGGCGCGCTCGGTGATGAGCTCCACCTTCATCGGTTCGTTCATCGCCGTGTACTTGGCAATGCCTTCGGGCTTGGGCATGAGCTGGCGATCGAACGTCAGATCACGATCGCGAATCTCGGCCATTTTCTTTTCGATCTTCTCGAGCTCTTCGGTGGTGAAGGGTTCTTTACGGTCGAAGTCGTAGTAAAAGCCGTTCTCGATGGGCGGGCCGATGCCGAGCTTCGTTTCCGGATAGAGCTCCAATACAGCGGCGGCAAGCAGGTGGGCCGTCGAGTGGCGGTAGACCTCGAGAGACGCCGGGTCCTTGGTGGTGAGAATCGCAACCGACGCATCGCCTTCGAGGGGGCGAGTGAGGTCCCACAGATTTCCGTTCACCTTGGCGACGATGGCATCGTCGGCGAGGCGCTTCGAAATCGACAGGGCAATATCAAGGGGGCGGGTTCCTTCCGGGTAAGCCTTCTGGCTCCCGTCCGGTAACGTAACAAGGACTTCGCTCATGGATTTTGGGGGTCGAATTTCAGCGTAACACGCTGGGAGGGCGTAACTTTTTAGCTTTGTTCATGGAAGGGTGGCTAGAATGGAGATAGCGATGACTTCAACGGAGCCCCACAGCGACGAGCACCTGGTTGAGCTCGCAAAGACCGGTGATGACGGCGCATTTCCAGAGCTGGTAAAGCGCTATAGTCGCCGCATCCTTCGCGTGGCTCGCAACATCACAAACAATGACGAGGATTCTGAAGACGTGCTGCAGGAGACCTTCATGAAGGCCTTCACGCACCTCGACGGGTTCCAGGGAAACAGCAAGTTCTATACGTGGCTGGTTCGGATTGCCATGAACGAAGCGCTCATGAAATTGCGGAAACGCAAGACTGGCAAGGTCGTTTCGCTTGATGAGGAACTCGACACCGGTGATGATACGATCGTTCGGGAAATCGCTGTCTGGGAAGGTAATCCCGAAGACAAGTTTTCTCAAGAAGAGCTGCGCGAAATTCTCGATACAACCATTGCGAGCCTGCCTGAGGGTTTTCGCGTGGTATTCCAGCTAAGGGACATTGAAGAGTTGTCGACCGAGGAAACAGCTGAAATTCTGGGCCTGAGCATCCCCGCCGTAAAGAGCCGCCTGCTTCGTGCACGGCTGCAATTGCGGGAGAAGCTGACCCGCATGTTCCGCAAGAAGGGGGATGACGCCTTTGCCTACCTGTAAAGACTTCCTCCGCGAACTGACCGATTATCTGGACTCCTGCCTTGACCCGGAAACCAAGGCGGAACTCGACAAGCACGTCGAGGAATGCCCGAGTTGCTGGGTAGTACTCGACACGACACAGAAGACGCTCAAGATCTACAAGGGCTGTGAGCCCAAGGCGGTGCCGCAGGATCTCGAGAGTAAACTGATGGCGGCGGTACAAGCCAAGATGGCCGCCAAAAAGTGTGGCGGCCACTCCTAGTCAGTGCTGTAGTTGATCTCCAGTTTGCGGATATAAATTGACGCGATAGCAAGAACACCTGCCGCAAGGCCGAAGATGCAGATCACAGCGAGCGGGCCTGGTATGGGCGCGGCCGTTGTTGCCAGCAACTTGAGCGGCTCGGGGATGTCGCCATTGAGTGGCGCCACCACAGGGCACAAGCTTTGCAGGTAGTAGATCACGCTGAACTTCTTGAGCATCTCGGGCAGAAACCAGTTCATGCCCTCCCAGAAGAGGATGACCGTGGCGGGGATCAGCGGATTGCGCAGGACAATGCCGGCCGCCAGGAACACACTGCCGTAGCCGACACAGGCCAGTGCGGCGACGCCAAGATAGCTGAAGAAATGTCCCCAGCCGGGGCCAGCCATGTAGGCATCCACCTCACGCGCCTCATGAGCGCCGATCATCAGATAAAACTGCAGTGCCGTGCTGGTGCCAAAGATCAGCACCGTCGCAACAATCCCTGACAGGTACTTGCCCACCATCAGCACCTCACGTCGCACGGGGGCGAGCAGATAATGATGCAGACTTTGGTCGAGCATTTCGCCGCGGAAGAGATTCATAAAGATCCCCACGCAGCCAAAGAAGATGGCGAGGCGAATGAAGAAATACTGGAAAGCGCCGGCAAAAGCCCGGATGCTCTCACTGAAAGCGGCTTCGCTGCGATCCTGCTTGTCGATGAGCTTGCCTTCGCGGAAAATCAGATTCCAATCCTTGACGCCATCACCATAGCGGATGAACTCGCGCTTGGGGCCGCGGCGGAACCGATTGAACTTCACCTTGGATTCCTCCAGCTTTGCCGCCACTTCATCCGCCGTCATGCCGGGCTGGATCGCCGCGGTTGCCTGAGGGGCCTGCGGGGCGCTCAGGGCGATGCGTTGCCGCTCGGCGCGGTTGGCCTTGACGCGGATCATGTTCATGCCGAACAGCAGCGCCGGCAGAAACGCGAGGATATAAACCCAAAGTCCGCGGCGGGCGAACAGCGTCTTGCGCCACTCGAGCGAGACAATGGCCAGCACCTGTTTTTGCCAAAGAGAAAAGCCGCTCATTTGTGGCCTCCTTCATCGCCGATCAAGTATTCGTAAAGCGAGTTCACATCATCGTCGGCGGGAGCGATCGTCTCGATTGCGATGCCATCAAGGGCAAGGCGATTGAGCAGCTTGTGGAACTGGCTCGCGTTGGTGGTCATGACGACCAGGCCCTGGAAATCCGGGTGGATGCGCGCTTCGACCACATGGTCGTAGGCAAAGATGCGCGAAGCCATCTCAGAGGGTTTGTCGCAGCGGATCACGATCTGGTGCGGACGATCAGAGATCTCTTCACGCACGCCACGGATCGCGCCTTCGGCCACGACGTAGCCATTGGCGAGCAGGATCACCTGATCGGAGATCATGTCGACCTCATGCAGCACGTGGCTTGAAACAATGACGTGGGCGCCGCGATCGGCCACCTCGCGAAACAGCGCAATCGTCTCGCTGCGCACCAGAGGATCGAGGCCGTTGAGTGGCTCGTCCAGAATCAGCACCAGCGGGTCATGCGCGATGGCCTGGGCCAGACGAATGCGCTGGCGCATGCCTTTGGAATAGGCTGCCACCTTGCGCTTGGCGGCATCGACCAGATTTACCTTCTCGATGGCGGCCCAGGCTTTGGTTTCAGCGTCACGTGTGCTGAGACCGTGCAGCAGCAGTGAAGAGTACACGAATTGAAAGCCGGTGTAACCCCGTGGGAACGAATCAAACTGCGTGCAGTAGCCGAGGATGCGGAAGAGTTGCTCCGGTTGGTTGGGCCGGATGCCGCGTACGTTGATCTCACCCCGTGTGGGCAGCACGAGGCCCGTCATGAGATTCATGAGCGTGGTCTTGCCGCTGCCATTGGGCCCGACAAGGCTGGTGATGCCTGGTGGGATGGTGAGGTTGACACGGTTGACGCCCAGCACTTCGCCATAGAAGCGTGAGACGTCGCTGAAAATGATCTGGTCGCTCGACATTAGCGAACAATCTCCTTCGGGCGGATCTTGCGTTCCACCATAAGCAGGCACACCACGCACACCGCGATGAAGCCGATCCATGCCTCAAATGGCTCAAGTCCGGTCGAGGTCTCAATGTTCAACTGATCAGACCAGATCGTGTACATGATCCGTGAGAGGTCGATCATCGAGCCGTAATCCGTGCGCAGGATCGAGTTGATAATCTGGGCGAGGCCCGCGCCAATGCCGAACACGCCGAGGATCAGCGCGCCGGCGACCACCTTCCACTTCACCCATGCCGACAGCGCTACCGACAGCAGCGACAGCAACAGGATCCAGGCAAAATGCCCGAGTACGATGGCCCGCAGGATGTACCAGTGTGCCGAGAGCCAGTCGCCACCGGCTTGAGAGACCTGCAGGCCGAACAGCATCACGCCGGGAATCCAGGTGATCAGCGACAGCAGAATAAACAACACCGAGATCTTGCCCACCAGATATTCGGTGCGCGTGAAGGGGCGCGAGAAGTATGTGGGCAGCGCGTTGTTGGCCAGGTCGGGAGCAATCAGCGTCGGGCCGATCAACGCCGTGAGAATGTAGGCGAGCACACCCTGGAAGTTCATGAAGAACCGGAAAAAGTCGCCATCGATCTTGAGGAACGATGGTGCCGGCACGCCCATGCTGGCGAAGACGCCGAGATTGTTGACCAGGTAAATGTAACCGGCGCAGCCCAGCGGCATGAACAGGCAAGCCACCAGAAAGCCCGTCAGAAAGCGGCTTTGGAAGAGTCGCTCATAGCTGTAGCGCGGCAACACGAGAAAGCGTGTCCGTGGATTGGTGAGCGGCCCGGCGTAGGTGGAATACGAGCGTTTATAGACAGCCATTATTGGGTCATCGCCTTCAGGAAGATGTCTTCCAATGTGTCCTTACGATAGTTGAGGCGGCGGAGTTCAAGGTCCTTTTCATGCGCGACACGGAACAGCTCGCGGAAGCTGAACTCGGCAGGCAACACCATTTTCCAGCGGCCTTTGCCGGCCATGGCGCAGGTGGCGCCGAGCGATTCCATCGCGGCGGCAAAGCCTTCGTCGTCACCGATGGTCTCGAGCTCGACAAAGCGCTTGTTGGCGCGCCGCTCTTCCTCAAGATCCGCATAGTGGACGATCGAGCCGGCCTTGAGGATGATGACCTCTTCGCAGGTGTCTTCGACGTCGCGCAGCAAGTGCGAACACAGAACGATGCGCATGCCCGCCTGATCGCGCATCTCGCGAATCATCTTCAGCATGCGGCGGCGGGCTGGCGGGTCGAGCCCATTGGTGGGCTCATCGAGGATGACGAGCTTGGGCCCATGCACGATTGCTTGCGCCAGCTTGGCGAGCTGCTTCATGCCGAGGGAATATGTGCCGAGCTTGCGATATCGCGCTTCACCCAGGCCCACGTAGAACAGGCATTCATGTGCGCGTTCCAGCGCCGTTTCAGGCGGGAGGCCTGACAGCTCGCCCATCATGCGAATGAAGGTAACCGCGTTCATGTCGGCGATGAAGCTGTCGTTCTCGGGCATGTAGCCAATGAGCGAGCGCACCAGGCGCGTCTCCTTGTTGACGTCATGACCGAAAACACGCGCCGTCCCGGAGGACGGCGCGTAGAAGCCGAGTAGCGTGTTGATGAGAGTGGACTTTCCGGCGCCATTTGGCCCCAGTAGCCCGATGGTTCTCCCCTTCAGATTCACGTTCAGCTGGTTGAGGATTGTCCTTTTGCCGAGCTGTACCGTGAGATTGTCGAGTTGAATCACCGCTTCGGAAGTCTGGTTCATTTTGCTCCTGCAGTAGCCGCCTTCATCATGAGTTGCGGCACGATCGGGGCACCTTTGCCCGCCGCGAGCAGGCTATCGATGCCGAAGCCGAAGAAGCCGCTCGAGGAGGAGAAGGTGATGCTGTCCGGACCCGCGTAAGCCGTGATCAGCACGGGCTCACCGCTCACCGGGAGTTGTTCGAGCTTGACGCCGAGGCTGACGTAGAACACGGCGGAAGCATTGACCTGGGCATCGGCCGGCAGCAGATTCTTGAACTTCTGGCTGCGCGGCAGGCTGGCCATCGAGTTGCGCGTTTGCAGCGCCTTGAGAATGGTCTCGCGAGTCTGGGCCACGATCACATAACCTTCGGTGTAGGTGAAGTGCAGCTCCAGCGGCGACTTCGAGTACTTGACGACGTACCACGTGCGGCCGCTTGCCACCTGTTCGCTGAACGTCACGTTGCCCATCTGCGAGCCAGCCGTCATGCTGTTGAACGTATCGACGATACGCTTGAGCGAGCTCGTCAGGCGAGAGGCATCGTAAACCTCGGCGGCCATGATGTAGGTGGGCACCGGCAGCAGCGCGCCGTCGATCGCCATCGTCACCTCACCACCCAGCGGCCCAATCAGATCGTTGATGACACTGATGCCGAGCTTCGTCTCTGCTGATTCCAGCATCTTGCCGGCGTTGCCGACAGCGCCGAAGAACTCTTTCGCCATCAGTCCCGCGTCCTTGGTGACCGCGCTGAAGGCAAATTGCGCATCGGGCGAGATCAGATCCAGCGAAGGCATGGGCGCCGGCTCAGCCAGCCAGCTGGCGATGCCAGTGCGCGGGGCAGAGAATGTCACCGTAGCGTTGGTCGTGGTGGACCCGGCAACATCACGGCGTTCCACCATGACGTGCTGTAGCTGATTGGCGCCGATTACCTGCATCGCGTTCTTATCGTTCTTAACGGAATCGGAGAGGATTTGTTCCAGGTCAGCGGCAAGAATCCATCCCGCGCCCTTGGCGTAGGACTTCTTTACCGTGGCCGCAAGCGAGGTGGACTCAAATCCACCGGCCAGGGACCGATCACCCACCTTCAACAGCGAGTCGGTGATCTCGTAATGACCAGCGGCAAAGGCCTTGATCTCGTTATCGATGGACGCCCGTGCCGAGGAGCCCTTGACCTGCGCGAGCAACAGGGGCTCGCCGGGTTCGCCCTTGGCGTTGCGCGAAGCGGCAATCACGATCTCGTCGCCCAACTGCGCGCCAACGTTGCGCAGCTTTTCGGTAATCTCACGCACCTGACGCACCTCTTCGGTATTCCACCACTTCTGCAACTCGGGGCTCTGCTTCAGCCGCTCTTCAAAGATGCGCGCTGCATCGGCGACAGTGCCGCTGATGTTGGGGATGGCGACATAGATCACCGTGTCGGCAGGCAGCATGGCGAGCAGCTTCGACTCGTTGCGCATGGCCGGCATGGGCAGTGATTCGATCTCGCGGCGAATCTTTGCGAGCTCGCCCAGCATGGCCATATAGCGAGCCGAGTCCTTCGACCAGGCCACCTGTTCCGGTACCGTGGTGCGCTTGAGGACCTGTGTGGAGGCCGTGGTTTGGCCCGGCAGCAGGTCTTCACTGGTGCCAGCCTGTTCCACCACCACATGGCCTTCTACAACGGCCACCTGGGTGCCACGCAGACCGGCGGCCACCGAGAAGATCGTGCCCTTTACAGAAACCGTGCTCTCGCGGGTGGCGACACGCAACTTGCCGCGCTTCTGCTTGGCGGCCTGCACGAGGATGTTGCCACGATCGAGGCGGATGGTCGAACCGCTGTAGGCCGCCGAGATGGAAAGCTCGGCGCGCTCATTCATTTCAATCAGCGAGCCATCGGGCAGACGCACGACAGCCGATGAGCCCTTGGCGGTGCGCACGGCTTCACCTTCAGCCAGCGGAGCGCCAGGCTTGATCGGCTCAAGGCCAGCGGCGGAAACCTTAAAGATCTCACCGTCTACCTTTGCGATCTCGGCACGCGGGCCAGCCGGGGCCATAAAGCGATCGAGCGTGTCCATCATCGCGTAGCCGGTGGTCATCAGCAAACCGGCAGCGATGGCCCAGGGCAGCACAGTTCTGGTCCGCGACTTCTCGCGCCGGGCGGCGGGCATCACGCGGACGTTGCCGCGCAATTCCTCCAGTTGACGCCGGTAAGCCGGGTTAGAGGCAAGGCGGTCTTCCACCAGCAGCCTCTGGGCTTCGTTGAGCTCGTTGCGGAGATAGGGTTGCAGCAGGGAGTTAAAGTCGGCCTCGCTGCGGATGCGGTCGGGGATGATCGAGGCCGGTTCGGTGCGGATGGCGTCAAAAATACGCGTCGTCGAGTTCTTGACCTGTTCGGCCGTCGGTTCGGTGGCCTTCATCGCGCCGATCGCGTCATCGAGATTAAATTGGTTCTTCTGGTTTTCCATTGCGATTTCACCTTTCTGAGTCGTTTACAGCGCGAGAGAGCCGGATTCGAGTCGAATTTCGCTTTGCAGTTTTTGCCTGGCGCGAAACAGTGTGACGGCCACCATGGTTTGAGACATGCCCAGGAGTTGAGCGATCTCCTTGTTGCCGTAACCCTCGACAAATCGCAGAAGGAACATTTCCGCCCATTTCGGGTCGAGTCTGGAGAGTGCGTCGCGCAGCCGGGAATTGAGTTCCTGTTGCGCGCCCGTTGCCGGATCCGAGGTCAGATTCTCAAGCGAGGTGACCTTCGTCTTGCGGGTTCGGATGATATCCAGTGCAGCGTTGACGGCGGCGCGACGCAGGTACGGTTCGGGGTTGTCAATAATCCCGAGCGACGGATCGCGGCGAAGAAAACGCAAAAATACCGTCTGGAGCACGTCTTCAGCGTCCGAAGCGTTGCCGAGAATCCGGTACGCAGACCGGAAGACGGCTTCGCTCGACTCGCGGTATACGCGCTCGAAATCAGCACTGACCATAGAGGTATGATCTACCTGATTTTGCGGAAGTGCCAGAGCAATCATTGGGCGTGGTGTCCTTCTGTCTGCTGAGACGAGGAAAAAGACCAGTTCTTACAAGCTATGAAGATTTAGTACCGATGGCCCACCAGAACTTGGAAATCAGGCGGGGTATGATGTTAAGGAATCCAACGTGGTACGAACGGTGATGAGAAATCTTAGGCTTCCAGTCGTCTTAATCCTGACCTTTGCCTTTGTCGCTTGCGACAGCGACCCCAAAGTGGCGCGGCAAAAGTACCTTGATACCGGTGACCGGTATGCGAAGAATGGCAAATATCGCGAAGCGATCATCTTCTACAAGCGCGCCTTGCAGAAGGATGCCCGCTACGCCGATGCGTATTGCCATCTCGGCGATGCGGAATTGAAGCGTGGTTCCCCAATCGACGCCATGCGCGCCCTGCAGCGCTGCGTTGAACTCGATCCCAACAACACGGAATCGGCCACCAAGCTTGCCGAAATCTTCCTCGCCGCCTATTCCCGCAGCGAGCAGAAGCCCAAGGCTTTGCTGAAGGAAATTGAAACCATCTCCAAGCGCCTCCTCGACAAGGACCCGAAGAGCTTTGAAGGCATTCGTCTGCGCGGATTCCTCAAGCTGGCCGACAACGATTCGAAGGGCGCCCTCGAGGACATGCTGATTGCCGACGCCATCAAGCCTTTCCAGAAGGAAATGACGACGGTTATCTTCCAGTTGTTGATGCAGAACGACCGGAAGGATGAGGCGATCACCTACATCAACAAGGCGATTGAAAAGGACAAGGAAAATCCCGCCAACTACGATGTGCTCTACGCCAACTACGTGCAGAAGGAGCAGATCCCTGAAGGTGAAGCTGTCCTGAAGCGCAAGATTGCCGCGCTCTCCTCCACCCCCGCCGTCAAGCTGCAGTTGGCTGCTCACTACTTCGCCGCCAAGCAGTATGACCAGATGCAGAAGACAATTGACGATCTGCTTGCCGCCGCCAAGAGTGGCGCAAAGATCGAGCAGCCGCGATTGCTCGTGGGCGACTTCTATTTCAAGATCCGCGATTTTGAAAAGGCCGTGCGGCAGTTCGAAGCTGGCGTCAATGAAGACTCCGCCAAGAAGCACGACTACCAGAAGCGCATTGTTGAAACCTACATCTACATGAACAAGAAGACGGACGCCGCCCGTCTGGTCGACGAAATCCTGAAGGAAGATCCCAAGGACAACGACGCCATGGCAATGCGGGCGAGCCTCTCACTGCAAAGCGGTTCGAAGGATCAGGTGGATGCCGCTGTCAACGACCTGCAGACGGCAGTTTCTCGTGCGCCCAATAACCACGTCATGCGGCTCAATCTTGCCAAGGCACATCTCGCCCGTGGCGAGTTCGATCAGGCGCGCATTCAGTTGCAGGATGCCCTCAAGGTGCGTCCCGACTACCAGCCCGCCAAGCTGCTGCTCTCGCAGATCTTCCTGCAGAAGCAGGAGTTCGGCAAGTCGCTCGAATACGCCAATCAAGCCCTTGCATACGACCCGAACGAAGTCCGCGCCCGTCTCCTCCGCGCCACCTCGCTCTATGGCACGCGTGATTTCCCCGCCGCCCAGAAGGAGCTCGACACCATCCTCGCCCGTTATCCGAACTTTGGCGACGCGCTCTACATGACCGCTCGCATTCAGCTCGATACCGACAAGAAGGATCAGGCTCTGCAGACCTTCGACAAAATGATGAAGGTCAACCCGAGTGACGTCCGCGGCTTGCTGGGTATGGTGGAAACCTACCTGCAGACCGGTAAGGGTGAACTCGCGCTGAACACCATCGACGCCGAGCTCAAGAAGAGCCCGGATCGCAATGATTACCGCAACGCACTGGCGAATACAGCCGTTCGCATCGGCAACTACCAGCGCGCCTTGCCGGAATTCCAGAAGCTGCTTGAGAAGAACCCGAAGGACGCCTCCGTGGTGGTCCGCCTTGCGGAGGTCTACAAGCGCATGGGCGATGACGCCAACGCGATCAAGTACTTCCGTCAGGCCGGCACGCTGCTGCCCAACGATCCTCTTGCGCCGCTGAACATCGCGATGATCTACGACCGTATGGGCAAGCCCCTCGAATCCAAGCCCCTGTATGAACAGGTGGTGAAGCTCGATCCCGGCAATGTCCTGGCGTTGAACAATCTCGCCATGATCCTTGCGGATCAGGGGCAGGATCTTGACATCGCGCTTTCCTATGCCGAGCGCGCCAAGCAGAAGCTGCCTTCCAACCCTGATATCTCCGACACGCTCGGCTTGATCTACATCAAGAAGAACCTCTCCGATCAGGCGATCACGATCTTCAATGACATCGTCAAGAAGGACCCGAATCGCTACGTTTATCACTACCATCTGGCCATGGCTTACTTCCAGAAGGGCGACAAGGCGAACGCGAAAAAGGCCGCTCAAACGGCACTTACCAAGACGCCGCCCAAGAGTGAAGAGCAGCGAATCCGCGACTTGCTGGCCAAGTGCGGATAAGCTAGATACGTGAAGATTTGGAACCTCATTCTACTTGCTGGCCCCCTTCTGGGCCAGCAAGTCGTTTCTGGGCCCTCACTCAAGGCCAACCAGACGTATTCGGTGCATGTCGCAAGCACGGTAGCCAATGAGACGGCTTTCACATTTGGCTGTGGCGCCGACAAGCTGACCAAGACTTTGCACATGGGAGACCAGGACTGGGCATTCGCCTTTCGTCCCACGGCGGACTGCCGCTATAGCGCGACGCCGGCCGGTCGCTGGACCATAACCAGCCTGGGCCCTACCACTCATGTTGAGGTTGAGCCCAATAACGAATGGGCCAAAGCCACGCCATTACCGTTAGGCGAAGTGATCTTCGCCAGCGGGGATGACTCGCGCTACCTGCCGCTCCCCTCAGACAAGCGTGGCAAGCCGGTCGTCGAATTTGAGAAGCGCGATGAGGACTGGTACCACCTCCGCTTTGCTGGCGGCAAGCCGCAGTTGGTTGGCTTTCAGATTGAACTGGTGGAGCGCGACAACCTGCCGGTAGACGTTTCGATCTTCCGCATCGTGGGCGGCAAGCCTGTCCTGTTCACGGATGGCGAAGACCCGGTTTCGATTCCGCATGAAGTGCAGGCCCTGCCCGGCAACAAGTACACAACACGCGTACTGCGCGAGGCGGGCGACTACTATGTCCGCGTTGTCGCCAATCATCCGGAATACCGCTTGCGCACCCGCGTCTACGACGTGGCGCCGTATGCGGATCCGCGTCAGGCCGTGCGTGCCGGCATCGATTACCTGATGGGCGCCGGCGATAGCTGGCATGCCAACACCCCGCGCCGTGGCGGCATCTTTGACCGCGTGGCGAATGTGCACCAGGAAACCTCGCTGTGCGTCGCCTGCCACGTTACCCATTTCACCCAGCGCGGCCAACTCTATGCGGCGCGCCAGGGCTATGGTGTCAATCTGCGCAGCTCGCTGCAATTCCTCACCGAACGCTTCTACAACAATCCCCGGCCGCTCTATGGGTTTGAGCAGGAGGGCGCTGTTTGGGCGCGCGTGATCTCTGCTCCCGCCAATGTCCTCGGCCGCATGTCCCATCTCCTCGACATCTATGAGAAGCAGATCAGTGGTTCTACGCGGCCCAGCTTTCATGATGGCGTCCGCAAATACTTGAAGCTCTACTACGACGGCCGCAAGCAATTGCCCGGCGACGAAACGAATGGCAACCAGCCACTTGTCAGCACCTACGAGGTGGCCTGGTATGCCTGGGAGGTCACGCACGACCCCGAGATCGCCAAGCTCATCGAGCAGGACTATCACAAGAACCTGATCGACCTCTGCTACCAGACGCTCGCTCTCGCTTCGATCGACAAGGCGAAGTACGCCGCCAAGATCAAGGCCAACGCCGATCGCATCCTCTCCTATCAGCGCGACAACGGCCAATGGTCGATGAAGTTTGAAGCCAAAGAGAAAGACGTCGAGTTCCAGACCGGCCATGCGCTCTGGGCCCTCGCCGCCGCTGGTGTGCCGAAGGAGAACCCGCAAGTGGCGCGTGGCCTGCGCCATCTGCTGAGCCGTCAGCAGGAGTTCGGCGGCTGGCTTGATCCGCTGCAGAGCTTTGAGAATTTCCGCACGCCCTTCCGGGAAACGCAGATGGCTGTGCTTGCCCTAAGCGCCTACTATCCAGCCGGCGAAGCCGTGAAGGGCTGGGGCTCGACGGCTGCTGATGCCTTGCCGGCTGGCGGCGAAGATCTGCTGTTAAGCCTCGACAAGATTTGGGATCGCCCGTCTGACGCTGTTCTCGCGCAGGTGCGCAGCCTCGTTACGAGTCGTGATGTGTTTGTGCGCCAGCAGGCAATCGAGGTGCTCGGGCGACTCGCTCTCGAAGAAGATCTGCCGCGCATCCAGACCGCGCTCGGCGACACCAGCAAGCTGGTCCAGCGCACCGCCGCCTGGGCCATGCGTCAGGTGCTCAGCCGTCGCGCCAAGGGCAACGATGTACTACTCGCCGCTCTTTCGAGCAAGAATCCTCGTACGGAGTGGGGCGCCACGCGCGTATTCAACACGCACTTCCGCGAGCTGGCCTTTGATCCGCGCTTTGCCGATGCGTTGATTGCCCGCACGGCATCAACCAGCATCCCCGTGCGCATCCAGGCGCTCAAGGGTTTGTGGCAGATGTGGTTCTGGTCGCCGTCTGATGAGGTGAAAGACAAGGTGGAGAACGCCTTCCTTGCTGGCCTCAAGCGGCCGCAGCATCCGTGGGTGGAGCGCAATCTGCACGAGGGCTTGTACAATCTCGGCGACGAGAACATCCGCTACATGTACAACAACTGGGTGCCGCTGATGGCCCACGAGGCCGATCGCGAGAAGGTCATTCGTGGTCGCCTGCGCCATGAGGCGCGGCTCGCCGACAAGTATTCAAAGTTCCTCGCCACCGAAACGGATGCCAATCGCAAGCGCTTCCTCGCGGCGATCACCGAGTTCCATCTGCGTCGGGCCGATACCTACGATCTCAAGGCCGACCCGCACTCTGTCGCTCCGCCGATCTACAACCGCATCGGCAACGATATCGAGCAGACGGTCTTCTTCGGTGAGAGCAATACGAAGTTTGCCGAGGCCTTGCTTCCGCTCGTCGAAAGCAATGACCCCGAGTTGCGTCGCCTTGCCATGCAGGCAGGCTTGCTCACGCGCGACGCCAAGTTCGGCACGGTCACCAAGGTCGCTGGCAACCCCGGCCCCGCACGTGACAAGCTGGTCGCCGTCGCAAAGAGGGATCCCGCAAATGAGGTGAACCTCGAGTTGCTCAAGGCCTTTAATGCCGCCCCGCCCCGGCCCAAGACCGATTCCCGCATGGTGTCCTCCGCCCGCTCCACCGAGCGGCCCGACGAGAGCTACTTCCGTGGTTACGTCCAGCCCATTCTCGAAAAGCGTGGCAAGGACGGCTACGCCTGCGTGCAGTGCCACGCAAGCCACGCCATCTTTGACGGCAACAGCTTTGGTTCGGCCATGAAAGTTGTCAACCTCGAGCACCCCGAAGAAAGCCTCATCCTCAAGAAGCCGATCTCGAATGCTGAGACTGAAGGCATCGCCGGAAGCAACACCGTCCCCCATGGTGGCGGTATGCGCTTTGAGAAGGATTCCCCCGAATACAACACCATCCTCAATTGGATCCGTGGAGCCAAACCCTAGATGCTCAACCATCCCAACGTTCCCTACATCGCCCCGTTTGTGACCTTCATGGTCATGCTCGCGATTCAGAAGAATCTCGCGTTTCTTGGCGAGTGGGAATACGCCGTTCGTGTGCTCATTGTTGCCGCGTCGATTTGGTACTTCTCACGCCGCGTGGTGAGCTTCAAGGTCACCCATTTGTTGGGCAGCATTGCCGTGGGCGTTGGCGTATTCCTGCTCTGGATTGCTCCTGATACGATCTTCCCCGGCTGGCGCCAGCACTGGATGTTCAGCAATTCGATTCTGGGTGAAGTCCGCGTATCGCTCAGCAACGATCAGCTTGCGAGCCCGTTTTTGTTGGTGTTCCGCACGATGAGCGCGGCGTTGCTTGTCCCGATCCTCGAAGAACTGTTCTGGCGTGCCTGGATGCTGCGCTGGCTGGTGAATCAGGATTTCGAAACGCTACCGCTTGGCTCCGCCAACACTCAGTCTTTCTGGATCGTGGCCGTGCTATTTGCCCTTGAGCACGGCCCGTTCTGGGAAGTCGGCCTCGCCACCGGCATCATCTACAACTGGTGGTTTATGCGCACCCGCAGCCTTGGCGACATGATCTTCGTGCACGGCTTGACCAATCTCGTGCTCAGCCTCTATGTCATCTGGTCGAAGCGCTGGGAATTCTGGATGTAGCGGCCGCTACTTCTTTTCAGCGGCCTGCTTGTCGCTTGACCCGATCTCGGGATCCTGCGGCGTAGCCGGTTCGTTCGAAAAGCGATTCCGGATCAACTGCGTCTGATCAGAGTAAAAAGTGCGGCTGCCATTGGTGCCAAACTGCTTGGGTTGTGCATTTACCGTGTAGCCCTGTTGTGAGGCGGCGACCGCAAAGTTGTAACCACCCTTGCGCCCCTCGCTCAATTCACGATCAATCAGATCCGCGCCATTGGGGCCAGCGGCGCCTGACACAGGCGGGCCCAGTTCGGCGAGCGTTGCCGCATAGCGGCCGTACTGCGAATAGTACTGCGTCTGCGCGGTGTGGATCACAGATACGGCGCGAATTGCCGCCGTCTCTTCAGCAAACATGCGCGCGCGCGTCAAGCGCGGCAACGCAGCCGCCACAATGATCAGGATGATCGCGATTACGATCAGGAGTTCCGTCAGCGAGAAGCCACGACGGGAATTGCGCAATTGCCGGTTTCGCATAATCTTTCTATCCAACAGTATCTGACGAATCACAGTCCTGAATCGTGCAATGCCGCGCGAATCTTCTGAAGCTGACGCCACAACCCGGGCAACTCAGCCAGTGGCAGCGCATTGGCGCCGTCAGATAGCGCCCTTGCTGGCTCTTCGTGCGTTTCCATGAACACCCCGTCAATGCCTGCCGCCGTTGCTGCCCGCGCCAGCGTGGGGATGAACTCGGGCGCCCCGCCAGACTTGTCACCCTGCCCACCCGGCGTCTGCACGCTATGCGTCGCATCAAACACCACCGGCACGCCCAGATCACGCATGATCTTGAGGCCGCGCATGTCCACCACCAGATTGTTATACCCAAAGCTTGACCCGCGTTCGGTCAGCACAATCTTCTCGTTGCCCGTCGAGCGAATCTTGTCCACCACGTTCCGCATATCCGCCGGCGAGACAAACTGACCCTTCTTCACGTTTACCACTTTGCCCGTCTGTCCGGCTGCTACCAGCAGATCCGTTTGCCGGCACAGAAACGCAGGGATCTGAATGATGTCCACCGCCGCGGCGACTTCTTCCGCTTGGCCGGCCTCATGAATGTCGGTTAGCACAGGGATGCCTTTGGCGCGGATCGATGCGAGGATCTCGAGGCCTTCCTTCATCCCCGGCCCGCGATACGAGCGGATGCTCGATCGGTTGGCCTTATCAAAGCTCGCCTTGAAAACAAAGCTGCCCACTTCCCGCTGGATCGCATCCGCAAGAAAGTGACAATGCTCGGCGCTCTCGATCACGCAAGGGCCGGCAATCAGGGTAAATCCACCGCGCTCGATCATTGCGTAAACAGGGGCTGCTCAAGACGTTCCAGCCGCTTCTGGCGATTCAGGTGCGAGGCCTTGATGAAGGCGCTGAACAGCGGATGCGGCTCTAGCGGCTTTGACTTGAATTCGGGGTGGAACTGACAACCGAGAAACCACGGATGCCCCGGGATCTCGCAGATCTCCACATAGCTGCCGTCCGGCGACTCGCCCGTGATCCGCAGCCCATTGTCTTCGAGCACCTTCTGAAACTCGCGATTGAACTCATAGCGATGGCGATGACGCTCGCTAATCTCCGCGGTGCCATAAGCCTCGCGCGCAAACGAATTCACCGCCAGCTTGCAATCATAAGCTCCCAGTCGCATCGTGCCACCGAGTTCATCGACACCCTTCAACTCGCGCAGCTTGTAGATCACGCGGTGCGCCGGCGCCGGATCAAACTCCGTTGAGTCGGCCCCCGTCAGCCCGCATACGTTGCGCGCATATTCAATCACCATCGTCTGCATGCCGAGACAGATGCCAAAGTACGGCGTCTGTTCCTCACGGGCATAGCGAATCGCATTCAGCATGCCTTCGATACCGCGCGAACCAAATCCGCCCGGCACCAGCACGCCATCATGCTTGGCCAATACTTCCTTGCACGCCGGCCATTCCAGATCCTGCGCCTCAATCCAGTGAATGTTGATCTTCAGCCGGTGCGCCAGCGCCCCGTGCAGCAACGATTCCTTCAGGCTCTTGTAGCTGTCTTCATACTCGACGTACTTGCCCACCAGCGCGATGTCCACTTCATCCACCGGGTTCTTCATGCGGTCCAGCATGTCGAGCCACTTCGACATATCCGAAGGCGGCGTCTGCAGGTTCAGCAACTCAAGAATCTTCTCATCCAGCTTCTGTTCGGCCAGCACCAGCGGCACTTCGTAAACACTGGAAACATCAGGCGCCGCCACTACCGCGTCCGGATCCACATCGCAGAACAACGCGATCTTGCCCTTCAGATCATCAGACAGCGGCCGCTCCGAGCGACAGATCAGCACATCGGGCTGGATACCGATGGCGCGTAGTTCCTTCACGCTGTGCTGCGTCGGCTTGGTTTTCAGTTCTTGTGCGGCGGCAATCCACGGCACCAGCGTCAGGTGCACAAACACGCTGTTATTACGCCCCAACTCGTGCCGCAACTGGCGAATCGCTTCGATAAACGGCAGCGACTCAATATCGCCCACCGTTCCACCAATCTCTACGATCACCACATCGGCGCCCGTTTCGGCTACCTTGCGCGCGTTGGCCTTGATCTCATCGGTGACGTGCGGAATCACCTGCACCGTCTTGCCAAGATAATCCCCGCGCCGCTCGCGCGCGATGATGCGCTCATAGATGCGTCCCGAGGTGAGGTTGTTGGCTTGCGACAGCGGCGTATGTGTAAAGCGCTCATAGTGGCCAAGGTCAAGGTCGGTTTCCGCGCCGTCATCGGTCACAAACACTTCACCGTGCTGGAATGGGCTCATCGTGCCAGGGTCAACATTCAGGTAGGGGTCAAACTTCTGCATGCATACCCGCAAGCCTCTGCTCTCGAGCAAGCAACCAATAGACGCCGCGGCGATGCCTTTCCCGAGTGAGGAAACCACACCGCCTGTCACGAATATGTATTTAGCCATTTTTGAGAAGTGTCCCCTGAGAGATGAGTTGCTGCACGCGTTCGAGATCTTCGGGCGTATCGACGCCAAGAGATTCGTATTGAGTTTCGATCACGCGAATGCGATGCCCGTTTTCAAGGGCCCGCAGTTGCTCCAGCGATTCGGCGCGTTCCAGTGGCCCAACCGGCATGGCCGAATAGCCGAGCAGAAAATCCTTGCGATACACATAGAGCCCGATGTGCTTGAAGTAAGCTTCATTCACCCCACGGTTGTAAGGAATCGGGCAGCGTGAAAAGTAGATCGCGTCCCCTGAGAATCCCGTCACCACCTTCACACAGTTCGGATTGGTGATTTCGCTGGGCACCGTGATGCGGCGCTTCAGCGTAGACATAACCAGAGTCGGGTCATCGATCAACGCTTGCGCCGCCAGATCAATGGCGGCGGGGTCGATCAGCGGCTCATCGCCCTGGATGTTGACGACGATGTCGCAGGGCACGGCGGCTGCTGCTTCCGAGACGCGATCGGTCCCCGAAAGATGGTCGGTGCGTGTCATGATCGCTTCCGCGCCAAAGCCTACCGCTGCGTCAAAAATACGTTGATCATCTGTGGCAATCACGACACGCGAAAGTGTCTTCGCTTGCACAGACTTCTCCCAAACATGCTGAATGATTGGCTTGTTTTTAAGGGTGACGAGGGCTTTGCCGGGGAATCGGCTTGAGGCGAAGCGAGCAGGAATTACGCCAAGTACGCTTGGTGGAGCGCTATCGAGCGGCACATTCAAATGTAGCATGGCGGCGGGGCAAAATGCGAGAGTTTTGCCCCGCTTTCCCGGTGAAATCAGGTGCCACAAAAAGTGCGATAAGGAGCTGCATCGGCCGGTGCCGGTTGCGTGAATTCCTCAAGTCCCGCACGCTCCATAAACGGTTGCTCGAGTACGCTCAACAGCCGCTCAAACGGCGCAAAGTTGCGATCACGTGTCCCAGCCTCAAGCGCCTCTTCCACCTTATGGTTGCGCGCGACATAAAGCGGGTTAGCCGCATCAAGCTTTGTTGCAATGTCCGGAATCTCACGCACCTCGGGCAACCACTTCTCGAGCCATGCATCAAGCTTGGTCGTGTTCTGAAACAACCCCCGCAGCCGCGTCGCGTCTCCCCGCACCACATCACTCAGATAGCGGAACGCCAGCGTATAGTCCGCGTCCTGTCCTTCCATCGCCTCAAGGAATCCATTCGCCAACTCAAGGCCACCCACGCCCAGCTTGCGCTGCATGCCCGCAAGCCAGTAGGCATCGTACTTGTCCGTGAACTCATTCACGGTATCGATGGCGATTGCCACGGCCTTCTTCTCATCCGCGTCGATCAGCGGTAGCAGACACTCGGCCAGCCGCGCCAGATTCCATCGCGCAATGGACGGCTGCTGGCCATACGCATAACGCCCATAGCGATCAATCGAGCTGAACACCGTTGCCGTGTTGTAGCGATCCATAAACGCGCACGGCCCGTAATCAATCGTCTCCCCCGAGATCGCCATGTTGTCGGTATTCATTACGCCGTGGATAAAGCCCACATGCATCCACTGCGCGATCAGCGCCGCTTGCTTGTCCACTACCGCCCGCAGAAACGCGATGTACGGATTCTCCTCGCCGGCCACCTCCGGGTAATGCCGGCGAATCGCGTAATCCGCCAACTGCTGCACCCGCTGCGTATCCTGCCGCACCGCGAAGAACTGAAACGTGCCCACGCGAATATGGCTTGCCGCCACTCGCGTCAGCACCGCGCCGGGCAACATGCCATCGCGAAAGATCGGCTGACCTGTCGCCACGGCGGCCAGCGCCCTGGTAGTCGGAATGCCCAGATGGTGCATCGCCTCACCAATGATGTACTCGCGCAGCACCGGTCCCACTGCCGCCTTGCCGTCACCACCGCGTGAGAACGGCGTTCGCCCCGAGCCCTTCAATTGGATGTCACGCCGCCGCCCCTTCTGGTCCACCACCTCACCCAGCAGCACTGCGCGCCCGTCGCCAAGCTGGGGTACAAAGTTGCCAAACTGATGGCCGGCGTAAGCCTGCGCCAATACTTCGGCGTCCGGTGGTTCCACATTGCCGGCAAAGATCTGCGCCCCCAATTCGCTGTCGAGCTGGTCGGCATCAAGGCCAAGCTCCGTGGCCAGCGCACGATTCAGCTTGATTAGCCGCGGGGCAGGGGATTGCTCGGCGGCCCCACGGCTGTAGAATCCCGCCAACTCGCGGGCATACGTATTGTCAAACCCAAAGCGGGGCGCGGTGATCGTTTCAGACATCTCATTATTAGGATGCGCCGGATTGCCGCGCGATGCGTGAGCTTAACGCAGAATCGGCCGCACCACTTCCCCAGCGACATCCGTCAGCCTGAAGTCTCGCCCCGAATAGTTGTACGTCAGCTTTTTGTGGTCAATGCCCATCAGGTGCAGGATCGTCGCATTGAGGTCATGGTTGTAGCACCGGTTCTCCACAGCGCGAAACCCGAAGTCATCCGTGGCGCCATATGTGATGCCGCCCTTCACACCACCCCCGGCCAGCACCACGCTGAAGCCATACGAATTGTGATCCCGCCCGTTCTGCACCGGCACCGTCGACCCCGTCTCCACCGCTGGCGTCCGGCCAAATTCAGTGCCCATCACCACCAGCGTGTCTTCAAACAACCCACGCGCCTTCAGGTCTTCGATCAGCGATGCCACCGCCGGGTCCGTTCGTCCCGCCAGCCGCCGGTGCACCAGGATATCCGCATGGTTGTCCCACGGCTGGCTGTTGCCGTAGTAGATCTGCACCATCCTTACGCCGCGCTCCACCAGCCGCCGCGCCAGCAGACAACTCCTCCCGAATTCACTATCCCCATATCGTGCCCGTGTCTGCTCGGTTTCCTTGCGCACATCAAACGCGTCCGGCGCTTCCGTTTGCATGCGGAAAGCCGTCTCCATCGCCGCAATGGAGCCCTCCAATTGACTGTCGTTCTGCCGTGCCGCCAGATGTTCCTGGTTCAACCGGTTCAGCAGATCAAGCTGCCGTCGCTGCGCCCGCGCATCGGTCAGTGGCTTGATGTGGCGGATCAGTTGATACGGATCTTCGCTCTCGTTCTTGAGGAACGTGCCTTGGAACACCGCCGGCAGAAACGCGCTCGACCACAACGGCGGCCCCACCACCGGCACCCCCGGACACAGCACTACAAACCCCGGCAGATTCTGATTCTCCGTGCCCAGGCCATACATCAGCCAGCTGCCCAGGCTCGGCCTTCCCGGCTGGATCGCGCCGCAGTTGATCATGAACAACGACGGCTCATGATTCGGCACATCCGTGTACATGCTGCGAATCACACAGCAGTCGTCCATCTGCGCGGCCAGCCGTGGAAAGATCTCGCTCACCTCGGTGCCACACGACGACTTGCGCACAAACTCAAACGGCGACGGCAGCAGCGCCCCGGTCGCCCGCTCCGTCTTCGGTGCTCCGCCCGGCATCGGTTGCCCCGCATACTGCTTGAGCTTCGGCTTTGGGTCAAACGTGTCCACCTGCGACATGCCGCCGTTCAGCACAATGTAGATCAGCCGCTTGGCTCGCGCGGGATGATGCGTGGTGGCCCCACTGGCGATCGCCGCAAGCCCCAGCCCTCCCGCCATACGGCTCAGTGCCTGCCGGCGCGTATAGCGCGGATGAATGTTCGCGGTGCTAATCGACATAGGCAAACTCGTTGGTGGATAGCAGCACCTGCGCATACTGCGCCCATGTGCCGCCTTCTTTAAAGAACTGCTTTGCCGCCTGCTTTTCGGCCCTTGTTGGCTCACGATCAAACAGCGTCCGGTATCCCCGCTCGATGCCCTGCTTTTTAAGCCGCGGCCCCAGCGCTTCGGCCGCGCGCGCCACGATCTCCGAGTTCAGGTAGAACAGCTTCTGCAGTGGCACATTGGTCACCACGCGTTGCTCGCACGTCACCGCCGCATTCGGATGATCAAACAGCGACAACGTCTCGTTCGCCTGAAACCGCCCCACCTTCGCATACACCGTGCGCCGGTTCATCTTCGGGCTCAGTTCCTCGCTCGCCCCGCCAATGGTCAGATCCAGCTGTCCTGCCGCTGCCAGCATCGCGTCGCGCAAAGGTTCGGCCGCCAGTCGTCGCCGGTTCTGCCGGGCAAACAACCGGTTGTCCGGATCGCGATCATCCGCCGCCACCGATGCCCGCTGGTAGGCTCGCGACAGCACAATCTCACGGATCAGCGCTTTCTGGTCATACCCCAGTGCCACAAGCCTCGCGGCCAGATACTCGAGCAACTCCGGGTTGCTCGGCCGGTCTCCCGCCAGCCCAAAGTTCGAAGGCGTGCGCACAATCCCCTGGCCAAACAGATGCATCCAGATGCGATTGGCTGCCACACGCGCCGCCAGTGGGTGATGCGCCACCGTCTCAGCCAACTGCATTCGTCCGCTGCCCTTCTGGAACGGAATCACCTTGCCACCGCTCAACACCAGCGGAAAGCGCCGCGCCACGATCTCGCCTGGGTCTTCAGGGTTACCTCGCCGGTCTACTGGCAAATCAATCGCCTCAAATTCACTGATGCCGTCGAGGTATGGATACTTCGGCCCCAGCGCCGCCTTCAGCCGGTCGCGCTCCGCCTTGAGCGAGTTGTAACGTTCACGCTCTTCACCACGCAGATACCGGGGAATGATCTCAGCTGGAAATCGCAATGGTGCCGCGCCTTCCATAAACGTGCGGTTGTAAGCCACAAACCGGTCACGCGCGAGCGACTTCACCACCACATCCGCCCCCGGGTTGAAGTCCTCATCACTACGGTAGCCACCAGGCAGCACAATCGTGCGCTTCGGCTTCGGCGCGCTTGCTTTCGCTGCCTCCACTACCTTCGTGTTCTCGTGATCGAGAGTCTTCTTTTCGGCGGCAATCTCGAGCATCAATTCGCGGAACCGCCTGGCGGCCTCCGCGCTCCGGCTCTGCTGCCACTCCCGCAGATACGGATGATTCTCCTCGTTGCGATTCAGATACTCGCACCACCGATTCAGCAACTCCGTATCCAGCCCCGTTGCGTCCCCGCTGATCGTCGCCATCATGTAGCGATCCATGTCGGGCGCGTACTGCTCACGCAGCTTTGCCGCCACCTCATCGAGAAACTTGCCCAACGCCTTCTCCGCCGCATCCAGCGCCCGCTTGGCTTCATCCCAGCGTTGTGCCTCCTCCGCACCCACAAGCGGATACTCCTTGTAGGCGGAGCTCGCAAATACGCCACTCAGCGCGTAATAATCCTTCTGCGAAATCGGATCATACTTGTGAT
>CAZBTA010000027.1:0-33616 GCA_964494515.1 uncultured Bryobacter sp. | reverse complement strand
CAACCTGACACCCAGTGCTTATGACCCCAACTCGGGAACGCCGGAATACAAGGGCTTTCTCGTGAACCTGGAGAAGATCTGATGCTGGTGGCGAAACTCATCGATACAACGCTTTGCATTGGCTGCAAGGCATGCGAGGTGGCCTGCCAGGAGTGGAACGACCAGGAATACACGATGGGGACGTTCAATGGCAGCTATCAGACGATGCCCGATCTGGCGCCGAACTTCTGGAACCTGATCAAGTTCAATGAGGTGGAGAAGGACGGGGCGACATCGTGGCTGATGGCGAAGTATCAGTGCATGCACTGCGCCGAGGCGGGATGTCTCGAGGCGTGCCCGGCGCCGGGGGCGATTACGCAACTGGCGAACGGCACGGTGGACTTTGTGCATGAGAACTGCATCGGATGCGGGTATTGCATTACGGGATGCCCGTTTGATGTGCCAAAGCTGAGCGCGACTTCGAAGAAGGCCTATAAGTGTTCGCTGTGCAGTGATCGCACGGCGGTGGGACTGGAGCCGGCGTGCATCAAGACGTGCCCGACGAATTGCCTGACGTTTGGCGCGCGGGATGAGCTGGTGCGCATTGCCGATATCCGGACGCGCGAACTACAGGCGGATGGACACAAGGACGCGGGTGTTTATAACCCGCAAGGCGTGGGCGGGACGAACGTGATCTATGTACTCAAGGACGCGAGCGACCCGACGCAATATGGATTGCCAAAGGACCCGGTGATCCCGTGGACGGTGCAGTTGTGGAAGGGCCCGCTGAAGGCGCTGGGGACGATGGTGTTTCTCGGCAGCATACTCGGGGCTTTTTTCCACTTCATCATCTATGGGCCGCAGGAGGAGGGAGCGGGCGATGGACACTGAGATTCGGATACCGCGGTTTGACGCCTATGAGCGCGTGATGCACTGGATGGCGGCGCTGAGCTTTCTGTACGCGGCGCTGACGGGACTGGCGTTGTGGTCGCCGGTGCTGTACTGGATTGCGGGATTGAGCGGTGGCGGGTATGTGATCCGCGGGACGCACCCGTGGGTGGGCGTGTTGTTCTCGGCCGTGATCGGGTGGATGTTTGCGCGGTGGAGCAAGACGATGATGCTCGATGCGGATGACCGGGTGTGGCTCACAAAGCTCGACAAGTATGCAACGCACAAGCATCATGAGTTGCCAGAGTCGGGCAGGTTTAACGCCGGGCAGAAGATGTTGTTCTGGAGCCAGGTGGTGACGACGCTGGTGTTGTTTGCCAGCGGCGTGGTGTTGTGGTTTCCGGAAGTGATGCCGCGTAGTTTGCGGCTGGTGGCGATCCTGCTGCATCCGGTGGCGGCGATTGGATCGATAGGCGGCATTATCGTGCATATCTACATGGGCACGGCCGCGGTACCGCAGTCGATGCGGGCGATGGTGCGGGGATGGGTGGTGCCGCAATGGGCGAAGTTTCATCACCCGAAGTGGTACAGGCAGTGGCGGGATACCGCAAACCTGAGATAGGATCTCGAAAATTATGCGAATCACCATTCTGAGTATCTGGTTCGCTGTGGCCACGTTTGCACAAATGAAGGCGCCGACCGATGAGGCGAGCCTGAAGAATGGTCACAAGCTCTATCAGTTCCATTGCTCCTTCTGTCATGGCAAAGGCGATGACGGCATGGCAGCCAACCTGGTATCACCCAACCTTGTTCACGCGCCGACGGATAGCGCGCTGGTGAACATCATCCGCAATGGAATCCCCGGCACGGACATGCCGGCCGCGCTGGGCATGACCGATCAGGAAATGCTGGAAGTGGCCGGGTATGTGCGGTCGCTGGGGCGCACGGCGCCGACATCGATCCCGGGCGATAAGGCCAAGGGAGCCGCGCTGTACAAAGGCAAGGGTGGCTGCGCGAATTGCCACATGGTGAACGGCGCGGGCGGGCGACTGGGCCCGGACCTGTCGCAGATTGGCGCGATGCGAAGCCCGTCGAACCTGCGCACGTCGATCGTCGACCCCAATGCGGCGATGGTGGGCGGCTGGACGATGGTGCATGTGACGTTGAAGTCGGGAACGAAGGTAAACGGGATCCGGCTTAACGAAGACAACTTCCAGATCAGCCTGAGGGACGGCAAGGGCAAGATTCAAACGATAGCGAAGGCCGAGACCGTGAAGATCGATCGTGATCTGACGAAGTCGTCGATGCCGAGCTACGAGAAAGTGTTTTCCGCTGAAGAAATGACGGACTTGATCGCGTATCTGTTCTCACTGCGAGGTGCGCTATGAGAAGCATGCTGTTACTGACGGCCACGTTGCTGTACGGGCAGGCGCCGGGGGGAGACTGGCTGCACTTTCAGGGCAACCAGGAAGGCCACCGGTACTCGCCGCTGAAGCAGATCAACAGGCTGAACGCGGCGAAGCTGAAGCCGGCGTGGACCTTTCAGCTCGACAAGACGGACAAGTTTGAGGCCTCGCCAATTGTGCGCGACGGCATCATGTTTGTGAGCGAGCCGCCGAGTGATGTAACGGCGCTTGAGACGCGTAGCGGCAAAGTGTTGTGGCGCTACAAGCGCGTGCTGCCGGATAATGTGCCGTACTGCTGTGGCCGCGTGAACCGTGGCGTGGCGATCTGGGGCGATCTGGTGTTTATCGGCACGCTCGACGCGCACCTGGTGGCACTGGATGCCGCGACGGGCAATGTGGTGTGGGATGTCGAGATGGCGGATTACAAAAAGGGCTACTCGAGCACGGTGGCGCCGCTTGTCGTCAAGGACAAGGTGATCATCGGGAGCGCGGGTGGCGAGTTTGGCGTGTCCGGTTATATCGCTGCCTATGATGCGAAGACGGGCAAGCAGGCGTGGCGGCTGAACACGTTGCCGCAGGCAGGCGACAAGGCCACCGAGACCTGGCTCGGCGACAGCTGGAAGTATGGCTCGGCGACGACGTGGGTGACGGGCAGCTATGACCCGGGGCTGAACACGATCTACTGGGGCACAGGCAACCCGGGACCGGACTGGAAGGGCGACAAACGCGCGGGCGACAACCTGTATTCGGACTCGATTCTTGCGATCGACGCCGACACGGGGAAGATGAAGTGGTACTTCCAGTTCACGCCGCACGACGTGCATGACTGGGACTCGACGCAGGTGCCCGTGCTGGTGGATGCAATGTGGAAGGGCAAGATGCGGAAGCTGGTGCTGTTTGCCAACCGCAATGCGTTCTACTATGTGCTCGACCGCGAGACGGGCGAGTATCTGCTGGGCAAGCAATATGTGCGGCAGACGTGGGCCGAGCCGGAGCTGGACCCGAAGGGCCGCCCGATCCGCAAGCCGAACACCGCACCGACGCCAAATGGCACGGTGGTGTACCCGAACTCGCCAGGGGCGACGAACTTCCAAGCGCCGAGCTACAGCCCGCTCACCAAGCTGCATTACGTGATGACGCGGGATGAGGGTGGCGTGTTCTATTCAGGCGATGACACCTACAAGGAAGGCAGCTGGTATCTGGCCGGCCGCTTTGTATCGAAGCCGGGCGAGGAGGCCACGGGCGCCATCAAAGCGATGGACCCGAACACGGGCAAAGCGAAGTGGGAATACCCGATGAGCGCGCCCTCGTGGAGCGGCGTGCTGTCGACGGCGGGCGGGCTCGTGTTTGCCGCCACGGCGGATGGCGACATGATCGCGCTCGATGACACGACCGGCAAGCTGCTGTGGAAGTATCCGATGGGTGGCAAGGCATTCGCCAACCCGGTCAGCTACACAGGCGCTGATGGCAAGCAGTACATCGCCATTGCGTGCGGCCACGCGTTGTTCGCCTTTACGGTGGACTAGAGGATCCGGAAGACCGGATCCGATTTCGGTACCAACAAACTGCCCTGCGTGAGACCTTCGGGGGCGAGCAGCGAAAGCTCTCGCTCCAGCTCCGCGGGGCTTTTCTTTTGGGTGAGCGCGAGGGAGAAGGCGCGGGCGATCGATTCCACCTGAGCAGCCGTCTCGTGAACGAACTCGAGGCGGAAGTGGCGGATGCCCGCGGCAAGCCAGGCGTCGAGATGGGCGGCGGCGTGCTGGGCCTCAGCACCGAAGACGGTGTTGCGGCAGCCGACATCGGCCACGAGCGGATGGCGGCGGTGTTGTTCGTCCTCGAGCGAAACCTGATGCTTTTCGCAGGGGCGACCGCAATCGAGATAGCTGGTGCCGGTGGAGAGAAAGCGGCAGAAGACGCAATGCTCGGTGTGGAAGACCGGCAGGTGCTGGTAGGCCACGAGCTCAAAGCGAGCGGGATCGGTAGCGCGGGCGATCTCGACGATTTGTTTGGCATTGCAATCGTGGGTGGGCGTGAGACGCTCAAGACCCATGTCGAGCAGGAGACGCGCGGTGACGGCGTTGGCGGCGTTAAGGCTGAAGTCGCCGGTGAGATGGGGATGACCCTTGAGGCGATCGAGGAGGCCGGCGGCACGCACGAGCAGGCTTGTGTCGACGCGGACGAGGAAGTCGGCGATCTTGTCTTCGCCTGGCTTCAGGACGCGGGGACTGGCGACGCGGGGGGTGATGCCGGAGGCTTTGAGTTTTTCGAGTGAGGGCCAGAGGCCGTAGAGATCGAGGTAATCGAGGGTGATGCTCGCGGGGCGGGCGGCAATGGCGGCATCGAGCTGGGCGGCGTTGCGCACGAGCAGATGGAGCTGCGGGACGATGGGCGGGGAGGGCGGAGCGAAGCGATGCGTGGGGCGCCAGGTGTTGAGCTTGCGCGTGACGGGCTGGGCGAGTGAGGCAGAGAGTTGTTCGACGGCTTCGCGCCGCAGTTGATTGAGTAACGAGGCGGGGACGAAGGGGTTGCCGGTGATGTTGGCCTCAAGCTGGCCGAGAGTGAAGGGCGTGTTGCCGAGGCGCGAGAGCGCGTCGCGGAGCGTCGCTTCGGTGAGGCCCTGACGCTGGGCGGCATCGAGGGGCTGGGGGGCGGTGGCCGTGGCGGTGTGTTGCTTGTAGCGCAGCGTGATGGCCAGCGGCTGGCCGGTAATGGCGGTGACGGTGGCGTCAATGGGGCGCTGGTAGACGGGCTGGGAAGCATCGGTGTAGCGACGGGCGAGCTTGTCGAGCTCGTGGTCGCTTGAACGCCACAGCAGATCGCCTTTGCGGATGCGTGAGATGTCCAGCGCGCGATTGGCGAAGCCGAGGAGGACGTGATTGCCTTTGGTGGGCGTGACGGAATAGAGGCGGCCGCCTTCTTCTTTCTCCTGCGGGGAGCGCCAGTCGGCGGCATCGAAGACGACGCCATCGCCGGGCTTGAGCGGGGAGATGCGGTGGTTATCGTTGGTGGCCACTTCGATCGCCTCGGGCGTAATGCCCACGACCTGACCCATGAGCACCCCACGGTGGCGGGGGCTGCGACCCTCGACGACCTTCTGGTGATCGGTGCCGCTGAGGAAGTAAGGGCCGAGGCCGCGGGAGTAGACCTGCTCGAGCTGCAGACGTTCGGCGGGCGTGATCGCCGCGGCGGCATCGACGGCCTTGCGGTAAGCGGCGGTGGTGATGGCGACGTATTCAGCGTCTTTGTAGCGGCCTTCAATCTTGAGCGAGGAGATGCCGAGGGGGATGAGGCGCGGGATCCACTCGAGCGTGTAGAGATCGCCGGGGCTGAGCAGATAGCGGGAATCGCCGAGAGGCTCGATTTGATCGTCGACAACGAGCTGGTAGGGCAAACGGCAGGCCTGGGCGCACTGGCCGCGATTGGCGCTGCGGCCGCCCCATGCCTCGGAGCTGAAGCACTGGCCGCTGTAGGCGACGCACAAAGCGCCGTGAACGAAGATCTCGAGCTCGGCGTCGGTCTCGCGGCGGATGCGGGCGATCTCCTCAAGGGAAAGCTCGCGAGCGAGATTGACACGCGTGGCGCCTAGGCGCTGGGCAAGGCGAACACCGTCAGAATTGGTGATGCTCATCTGGGTGCTGGCGTGGATCTCGAGGTCGGGGGCGATCTCGCGGACGAGCGTGGCGATGCCGAGATCCTGAATGATGATGGCGTCGGCGCCGGCGGCGGCGATCGATTCGATGGTTTTGGTGGCGGCTTCGAGCTCGCGGTCAAAGACGAGGGTATTGAAGGTGACGTAGCCTTTGACGCCGCGCTGGTGGAGCGTGGTGATGGCGCCTGGAAGCTCTTCAAGCGTGAAGCCGACCTTGGCGCGGGCGGTGAAGTGAGTGAGGCCGAAGTAAACGCTATCGGCGCCGGCCTCAATGGCGGCGCGCAACTGCGGCCAATGGCCGGCCGGGCTCATGATCTCGGGCTTGATGCTCATTGGCCGTAACGCAGGGTGAGGAGGCTGGCGGGTGAGGCAGTGGTGTTGATGATGATGAGGCGCGAGTAGTCGGATTCGTCCATGTCGGGGATCTTGGTGGCAAGACGCGCGGCGAGATCGGGGACGACGTTGGAATGGGAGACGACAAGGATGACGTCATCCTTACCGGCGGCCTTGAGGCGAGCGATGAGATCGTCCATCTGTTTGGCAGGGATGATCTGCGGGGTGAGATGGTGAGCAGAGGCGGTGGGAGCGGCGGTCTGCTGTGTGCGCTGGAACTCGGTGACGTAGATGGCCTTTAGAGGGAGATCGCGCAGCATTTTGGCGAGCAGCGTGGCGCGCTCTTGCCCCTGGGCGGAGAGAGGGACATCGCCGGTTGGCCCTGCTTTCTCGGCATGGCGCACGAGAATGATCGTGGCGGCCTCGAGAGGCAGGAGGCAGAGAAGCAGAGCCAACAGACGCAACATAAGAGTTATTCCACGATGCCTTCAAAGAGGACGCTGGTGAGGTAGCGCTCGCCGGCATCGGGAAGGACAACGACGATGGTTTTGCCCTTGTGCTCGGGCTTGTGGGCCAGACGAATGGCGCCTACGGCGGCGGCGCCGCAGGAGATGCCACAGAGGATGCCTTCTTCCTTGGCCAGGCGGCGGGCCATATCGACGGCTTCATCGTTGGTGACCTGTTCGACCTGATCGATGATGCTGAGATCGAGCGTGCCGGGGATGAAGCCGGCGCCGATGCCCTGGATCTTATGGGGGCCGGGCTTGGGCGACTCGCCATTGCGCGTCTGCGTGATGACGGGGCTGTGGGCGGGCTCGACGGCGACGCTGAGAACCGGCTTTTTCTTCTCGTTCTTGAGGTAGCGGCTGACGCCGGTGATAGTGCCACCGGTGCCGACGCCGGCAACGAAGATGTCGACCTGGCCGTCGGTGTCTTCCCAGATCTCGGGGCCGGTGGTCTTGAAGTGGATGGCGGGGTTGGCCTGATTCTGGAACTGCTGGAGGAGGACGTACTTGTCGGGCTCGGAGTTCTTGATGCGCTCGGCCTCTTCAATGGCGCCGCGCATGCCGGCAGTGCCGGGGGTGAGCACGAGCTTGGCGCCGAAGGCCTTGAGCACCTTGCGGCGCTCGATCGACATCGTCTCGGGCATGGTGAGAGTGATCGGGATGCCGCGAGCAGCGGCGACGAAGGCGAGGGCGATGCCCGTGTTGCCGGAGGTGGGCTCGACGAGCTCCTTGCCGGGGCCGAGGAGGCCCTTTTCTTCGGCATCCCACACCATGGCGGCGCCGATGCGGCACTTGACGCTATAGGCGGGATTACGGCCTTCGATCTTGGCGAGCACGGTGGCGCCGGCGCCTTCGGTGACGCGGTTGAGCCGGACGAGGGGAGTGCGGCCAATCGACAGGGAATTGTCAGCAAAGAAGTTCATGGATCAGATCTCCCAATTCGCGATGTATTGAGTTTGCCGGGCCTGCCACTGTTCGGCAAGCTGCTGGAAATTGGTTTGGCCGAGGATGTCTTCGATGGCGTCGTCGACACGCTTCCACATGTCTTCAAAGCCAGCGGCGGCGGTGCGGCGTTCGTTGGGGCCATCGACGTGGCGGATGATGTCGCCGACGAAGAGTTGAGAGGCAGGCTTGGCAAGCATGTAGCCGCCATCGGCGCCACGGCGTGATTCGACGAAGCCGCCCTGCTTGAGATTGGACAGGATGAGCTCGAGGAACTTTTGCGGAATCTTCTGGCGCCGCGCTATTTCGGCGATGCGGATGGCTTCGCCTGGTGGTTGAGTCGCAAGGTCAAAAATCGCCTGCAGTGCGTACTCGGCTTTCACCGAGATTTTCATTGGTTCAATTCTCCCCTATCCCTATAGACTATCGTGTATGCGTCGACGGGACCTAATGAGTTTGCTGCCTTTTTCGCTGATGGCGGCAAGCCCGGTGAAGATTACCGGAATCACCACCCACAAATGCCGGATGGATGGGCGGGAATATCTGTTTGTGGAGGTGAAGACGGATGCGGGCATCACGGGGCTCGGCGAGGCGTCGCTGCCGGCGCGGGTGAACATTACCGAAGAGGCCGTCAAATGGCTGGAGCCACGGCTGATCGGGCGCGACCCGGCGGGCATCGAGGCGCACTGGAACCGGCTGTACTACGAGGAGAACCGCTGGCGGGATGGCAGCGTGCTGATGACGGCGCTGAGCGCGATCGATATCGCGCTGTGGGATATCGAAGGCAAGCGGCTGGGAGTGCCGGTGTGGCGGCTGCTGGGTGGCAACAACGAGAAGCCGCTGCGGGTGTACTGGAGCCACTGGAGCAACAAGCTGAAGACGCGCACGCCGGAGGCAATTGGCGAGCTGGCGCGCAAGACGGTGGAAGAAGGATGGACGGCGGTGAAGTGGGTGATCCCGCGGGCGGAGAATGAGCAGGCGCGGCTGAGGCAGGTGGTAAGCGATATCGAGGCGATCCGCAAGGCGGTGGGCATGAACCTCGATGTGTGCCTTGAGATGTATGAGACGTATTCGATGCGGTCGGCGCTGGAGCTGGCACGGGCAGTGGCGCCGCTGAAGGTGATGTTTATCGAGGAGCCGGTATGGCGGGAATCGAACGTGGCGTTGGGGGCGATCGCGGCGCAGAGCCCGGTGCCGCTGGCCGGGGGTGAGGGGTTGTTGCACCGGTGGCAGTTCCGCGAGTTGCTTGAGGCCAAGGGGGCGATGATTATCCAGCCGGACATCATCCACTGCGGCGGGATTACGGAGATCCGCAAGATTGCGGCGCTGGGCGAGGTGTATGGGGTCGAGATCGCGCCGCACATGTGGTACGGGCCGGTGGCGCATATGGCGAGTGTGCAGTCGATGGTGGGCGTGCGCAGCTTTTTGATGAACGAATGGGATGGGTACAACATGCAGTTGCTGCATGAGCTGACGGGGGGCACATTGCCGCGGGTGGAGAAGGGCCATGTACGCTTGTCAGACAAGCCTGGATTGGGTTTGACAATGGACTTTGCGGACTGGAAGAAGCGCTTCCCCTACAATTGATAGAAGTGCTCCCGATTGATGAACAACTGACCTATCTGCGTAAAGGCTTTGCCGAGATCATCCGTGAAGAGGATCTGCGTGAGCGCCTGGAGCTGGCCCAGAAAGAAGGCCGGCCTCTGCGCGTGAAGGCGGGATTCGACCCGACGGCACCCGATTTGCATCTGGGCCACACGGTGTTGATTCGCAAGATGAAGCACTTTCAGGACATGGGTCACACGGTGATCTTCCTGATTGGCGACATGACGGGCCTGATTGGTGACCCGACGGGCCGCAATGCGATGCGGCCGCCGATGACGCGTGAGGAATTGAACCGGAACGCGGAGACCTACAAGGCACAGGTATTCAAGCTGCTCGACCCGGAGAAGACCGAGTTGCGCTTTAACAGCGAATGGCTCGAGGGGTTGACGTATGAGGAGATGATCCGGCTGACCTCGCGCTACACGGTGGCGCGGCTGCTCGAGCGCGATGACTTCTCCAAACGCTACAAGGAAGGCGTGCCGATCTCGGTGCATGAGCTGCTGTATCCGCTCGCGCAGGCTTATGATTCGGTGGCGCTGAAGTGTGATGTGGAACTCGGAGGCACGGATCAGAAGTTCAACCTGCTGGTGGGACGGGCGATCCAGTCGGACTACGGGCAGTTGCCGCAGATTGTGGCGACGGTGCCGATTCTCGAAGGTCTGGATGGCGTCGAGAAAATGTCGAAGTCGAAGGGTAATTATGTAGGGATCACGGAGCCGCCGACCGATATGTTCCGCAAGTTGATGAACATGCCGGATGCGCTGGTGCCGCGGTACTACGAATTGCTGACGGACTTGCCGCTGGAAGAAATTGCGAAGCTGGACCCGCTGACCTCAAAGAAGGACCTGGCCTACCGCATTGTGCGCGACTTCCATGGGGAAGACGCGGCGCAGAAGGCGGTGGAGAGCTGGGGCAGTGTGCCGCAGCCGGAGAACCACGCGCAGGCCACGGACGCACGCATCAATCGAATTCTGGTCGCCGCCGGGCTTGCCTCAAGCGTGAGCGATGCCGACCGCCTCATCAAAAGTGGAGCCGTGAAAGCTGGCAACACCGTTACGCTCGAAGCCGTAACCAACCCCGCGCAGCGCATGACGCCGGGCGAATTTGTCGTCCGCGTGGGCAAGCGTTACCGCTGGATTCAACTGACGGTGGCCGAGTAAGGAAATTTTTCGACGATGGCAATCATACGCCGCAATATTGACTGGAAACTGAAACACCGGACGCTGCGCCTGGGGCAGCGGACATTTATGATCGCGCCGATCGCGCTGTCGCCACAGGCCGAGGGGCCGAAGGCGACCGATCCGGATAGCGTGCTCGCCAAGGCGATCCAACTGGATGAGCAGGGCGCGGATGTAATCGATCTGGGCGCCGAGCCGACGCGGCCGGGCATGAAGCCGCTATCGGCTGAGGAAGAACTGTCGCGACTGCTGCCTGTGCTCAAGCGGCTGAAGAACAAGCTCAACGCGCCGCTGTGTGTGAGCACGTACAAGTCGGCGGTGGCGGAAGAAGTATTGAAGATGGGCGTTGAGATCATCAACGACCCGAGCGGCCTGACGTGGGAGCCGCAGTTGGCCAAGACGGTGATGACGCATGACGCGGGGCTGATCCTGAACCACATGCGTGGGCGCCCCGAGGCATGGGGCAAGCTGCCACCGGCCAAGGACGTGGCCAACCTGATCGCCAAGGATCTGGACGCGGCCGTGCATCGCGCACTGCGGGCGGGCGTTGAGAAGTTCAGGCTGGTGATTGATCCGGGCCTGAGCTTTGGCAAGCGCAAGGAGCAGAATTACGAGATTCTGGGCCGGCTGGGCGTGCTGGGCGGCATTGGTGTGCCGGTGATGGTGGGCCCGACCAAGAAGTTGCTGGTGACGCCGGCGAATGATCGTGAGCTCGAGTTTGCGGGAGCGGCGGGCGTGACGGCGGCGATCCTGAATGGCGCCTACATCGTGCGTGTGCATGACCTCGAGGCAATGAAGCCGGTGATTGCGGTGGCCGACGGCATCATGAACCAGTGGCGCTCTGACCGCTAATCGCTGATAAGATGTGCCTCGATGACACGTCGAGGCCTTCTCTCCACGCTTGCTGCCGCTCCCATGGTTGCCGCGGCACAGACACCGAATCGTGATTATTCGGGGCAACGTCCGATCCGCTATCCGGAGCCGGATGTGGTTGCTCTTGACCCGAGCTTTGCCAAGATCAAGATTGGCAATACGACCATCCTGCGGCATGCCACGGGATTTCTGTGGGCCGAAGGCCCGGCATGGCACGGTGGTGGCAAGTATCTGGTGTGGAGCGACATCCCGAACGACAAGCAGTACCGCTGGATCGAGGACGATGGGCATGTGAGCGTGATCCATCAGCCGGCGGGGTACTCGAACGGGAACACGTTTGATTATCAGGGGCGGCAGATCTCGTGCGAACACGGCAACCGGCGTGTGCTGCGCTATGAGATGAATGGCACGACGACGGTGTTGGCCGACAAGTTTGAAGGCAAGCAGCTGAACGCGCCGAATGACGTGGTGGTGCATCCGGATGGCGGGATCTGGTTTACAGACCCGGGCTACGGGATTCTGCTGAACTATGAAGGATTCAAGGCGGAGCTGACGCTGAAGGAAGCGATCTACCGCATTGACCCGGTGACGGCGAAGGTGGAGAAAGTGACGGATGAGATCTACAAGCCGAACGGGCTTTGCTTCTCGCCGGACTACAAGAAGCTCTATGTGGCCGATACCGGCTCGACGCATTATGAGAAGGCGCCGAAGAACATCAAGGTGTGGGACGTGGTGAACCAGAAGTCGCTGAGCGGCGGCAAGCAGTTCTGCTCGATGGAGCTGCCGGGCAAGGGCGCGGGGCTGGCGGACGGGATCCGGGCCGACACGTATGGCAACATCTACGCCGCGGCGGGATGGGTAGGCGAAGGCTATGACGGGGTGCATGTGTTCTCACCGCAGGGCCAGCGCATCGGCATTATTCACCTGCCGGAGATCTGCGCGAACATCTGCTTTGGCGGAACGCGACGGAACCGTTTGTTCATGTGCGGGAGCCAGTCGATCTACTCGGTTTACCTCGAGACGCGGGGCGCGCACATCTGCTAGGCACAATCCGGCTAAACCCTGATAAACATTAGCCGGAATGGTAAAATAACAGCTTGGCAAACGATATCGAAAATCCCCAGGGCCCGGGTGGCAAAGACCCGGGCGGTAATGATCCGTCTCAGCTGCCTCTAGGCGAGAACCCGAAAAATCACATCCCGATCAACATCGAAGATGAGATGCGGCGTTCTTACCTCGATTACGCGATGAGCGTAATCATTCGTCGCGCGCTGCCGGACGTACGTGACGGGCTGAAGCCGGTGCACCGCCGCATTCTCTACTCGATGAACGAGATGGGACTGCAGTGGAACCGGCCGACTCGCAAGTGCGCGCGTGTTGTCGGCGACGTGCTGGGCAAGTACCATCCGCATGGCGACGGCGCGGTGTATGACGCGCTGGTGCGCATGGCGCAACCGTTCTCGCTGCGCTACCCGCTGATCAATGGCCAGGGGAATTTTGGTTCGGTGGACGGCGACCCGGCCGCCGCCATGCGCTATACGGAATCGCGCCTGTCGAAGATCGCGGCGGCGATGATGGACGACCTCGACAAGGAAACGGTCGACTTCAAGCCGAACTTTGACGACTCGGAAGTGGAACCCGAGTTTTTGCCCTCGCTGATCCCGAACCTGCTGATCAATGGTTCATCGGGCATCGCGGTGGGTATGGCGACGAACATCCCGCCGCACAACCTGACGGAAGTGATGAACGGTTTGCTCGCCATCCTGGACAACCCGAAGATCACGCTGACCGAGATGCTGAACATCATCACCGGGCCGGACTTTCCGACCGGTGGTTTGATCCTCGGCCGGGCGGGCATCTATGACTGCTACACGCGTGGCCGCGGGTCGATCAAGATGCGCGCCAAGGCCTTTACCGAGAAGCTCGGCAAGGATCGCGAGAGCATCATCATCACCGAGATCCCGTATCAGGTGAACAAGGCGAAGCTCATCACCGACATCGCCGCCCTGGTGAACGAGAAGAAGCTTGAAGGCATCAGCGATGTGCGCGACGAGAGCGATCGTGACGGCATGCGTATCGTGCTCGAGCTGAAGCGCGGCGAGCATCCGGAGGTGATCCTCAACAACCTCTACAAGCAGACGCCGATGCAGACCAACTTTGGCGCGATCATGCTGGCGATTGTGGATAGCCAGCCGCGCGAGTTGAACCTGATCGACATCCTGCGGCTGTTCATCGAGCACCGCAAGGAAGTGGTGCGCCGGCGTACCGACTACCTGTTGCGCAAGGCACGCGAACGCGAGCATATCCTGCTTGGATTCAAGAAGGCGCTCGACAATCTCGATCGCGTGATCGAGATCATCCGCGCGGCCAAGAACCCGCGCGAAGCTCGAGATGGACTGATCGGCGAATTTGAGTTCAGCGAACGGCAGGCCCAGGCGATTATCGAACTGCAGTTGCAGCGCCTGACGGGCATGGAAATCCAGAAGATTCTGGACGAGTTGGCAGATATCCAGCGCCGCATCGCCGAGTACATCGAGATCCTCGAGAACGAGAGCGTGCTGAAGAAGGTGATCGCCACCGAGTTCAAGGGCGTGATCAAGGACTTCGGCGATGAGCGCCGCACCGAGATCGTGGAAGACTCGGGCGACATCAACATCGAAGACCTCGTGCAGGTGGAAGACATGGCCGTCACGGTTTCGCGTGGTGGCTATCTGAAGCGCACGAGCGTGGACACCTATCGCCGGCAATCGCGCGGCGGCAAGGGACGCATCGGCATGGCGACGCGCGCCGAGGACGTGGTGGAGCATCTCATCATCGCCTCGACGCATGACTACCTGCTGATCTTTACGTCGAAGGGCCGCGTGTACTGGCTGAAGGTGTACAACATTCCGGACGCCGGATCGAACGCGAAGGGCAAGAACATTAACGGCCTGATCAATCTGCAGCCGGATGAAGAGGTGAAGGCTTTCCTGCCGGTGCGCGAGTTCACGGGCGACAAGTTCATCGTGATGGTGACGAAGTATGGCGTGATCAAGCGCACGGAGCTGACGGAGTTTGACAATCCGATGGCGCGCGGCATCATTGCCTGCACGCTGGACGACGACGATGAGCTGATCTCGGCAAAGATCTCGAGCGGGCAGAACCAGATCTTCCTCGCGAGCCATGAAGGCATGGCGGTGCGCTTTGACGAAGCCGAGGTGAGGTCGATGGGCCGCCAGGCGCGTGGCGTGACGGCGATGCGACTCGAGAAAGGCGATTACCTGATCTCGGCCGAGGTGGTGGATGAATCGTCGCTGATGCTGGCCATCTCTGAAAAGGGCTTTGGCAAGCGCACGAAGCTGAGCGATTATCGTCACTCGGGCCGCGCCGTGAAGGGCGTCATCAACATGAAGGTGACGAACAAGACGGGCAAGGTGGTGGCGACGATGCCGGTGACGGAAGATTCCGACGTGATGATCATCACCAAGGAAGGCCAGATCATTCGCATTGATTCGACGCAGATTCGCCAGTCGGGCCGTAGCGCGCAGGGCGTGAAGCTGGTCGACATCAACGAAGGTGATATGGTGGCAAGCGCCGGCGTGGTGCCGGAATCAGAAGATCCCGCAAAGGATGATCCTCAAGGCACATTGGTATGAAATGGTTGTTGAGTGTAATGGGGGCGGCCGCGCTCATGGCGCAAATGCCCCCCGTGATTGACCCGAACAATATCTATTCGGAAACGACGCCCGGCAAATTCAAGCCGGGCGTTACCGCGTATCCGAGCTTGATCTATATCCCACACACCCGCAGCAACACGGTGTGGGTGTATGACCCGGCGAAGAAGGAATTCATTCACAAGTACCGCGTCGGCCGCGGGCGCAATGTGGAGCCGCAGCATATCGTTCCCTCTTGGGACATGACACGGCTGTTCGCCACCAATGACCTCAACAATTCGCTCGCCGAGATTGACCCGGCAACCGGCAAGCTGCTCAAGATCCACAATGTTGCCGACCCCTACAACATGTATTACACGCCTGATGGCAAATACATGGTGGTGATGGCGGAGCGACTGCGCCGGATCGATCTGCGCGACCCGCAGACGCTGAAGGTGATCAAGTCGATCCCGGTGCCGTGCAAGGGCGTGAACCATGCCGATTACTCGGGCGATGGGCGCTACATGATCGCGAGCTGCGAGTTCTCCGGCGAGGTATTGAAGATCGACATGGTGAATCACCAGGTGGTCGGATCGATCCAGCTGGACAAGGGCTCGATGCCGCAGGATACGCGTGTGGGGCCGGATGGACGGACGTTCTATGTGGCGGACATGATGGCGCACGGCATGCATATCATCGATGGCGACAAGTTTGAGAAGACGACGTTTATCGCCACCGGCAAGGGTTGCCACGGCCTTTATCCAAGCCGTGACACGAAGCAGTTGTACATCACCAATCGCGCGGAAGGCACGGTATCGATCTGGGACTTCAGGCAGAAGCAACTGGTCGGCAAGTGGACAATCCCCAACGGTGGTTCGCCTGATATGGGCGGCGTGTCGGCGGACGGCAAGAAGTTCTGGGTGTCGGGCCGCTACCACCACGAGATCTATGCGTTTGATACGACGACCGGCGAGGTGGTGGACCGAATCCAGGTGGCGCGCGGGCCGCACGGGTTATGTGTGTTTCCCCAACCGGGACGCTATTCGCTGGGTCACACGGGAAATTACCGCTAGGGGAGCCCCGGGCTCCATATAATGTGAGCATGGCCACGCTGGTTGCCATTCAAGGCACGACACCCAAACTCGACCCTGTGCAGTTGCAGCAAAAGCAGGATCGACTCATCGCGCAGCTGCGGGAGATGGAGCGCGTCCTGATCGCCTATTCGGGCGGTACGGATTCGGCTTATCTGGCTTGGGCGGCCAAGGTGGCGCTGGGCGACAATGCGATTGCGATTACGGCGGATTCACCGTCGATCCCGGAATCGCACAAGCGGGATGCCGTCGATTTCGCGATCCACCATGGCATCCGCCATGAGATGGTGCCGACGAACGAGTTTGAGAACCCCGCCTACGTGGCGAACAACCCTGATCGCTGCTTTCACTGCAAGGACGAGTTGTTCCGGGTGATGGACCAGATTGCCGAGGAGCGGGGATTCGTCCATATCGTCTACGGCGTGAACAAGGATGATCTGGGGGATTATCGCCCCGGGCAGAAGGCGGCAAAGATTCACCAGGTGAAGGCGCCGTTGGTGGACGCCGGGCTGACGAAGGCCGAGATCCGGCAGTTGTCGCTCGAAGCAGGCCTTGAGACGTGGGACCGCCCGGCGGCGGCATGCCTTTCGAGCCGGATCCCGTACGGGACGGAAGTCACACCAGAGCGAATCCGGGTGGTCGAGCAGGGTGAGGAGGCCGTGAAGGCGCTGGGATTCCGTCAATTCCGCGTGCGATATCACGACAAATTAGTACGGTTGGAGATTTCGCGGGAAGAACTGGGAAAAGCACTGAACCTGGAATGCGCCGCGGAATTTACAAAAATCTTCAAAGCCCTTGGTTTTCATTACGTTACGATCGACCTCGAAGGCTACCGGCAGGGATCGCTCAATGCGGCGCTTTCGGCCGAATCTAGGGCCGACCTGACCACGAATTAGGGTGTTCTCTGTATTGGTTCTGTATTGAGCTGGGGCTACTCTTGCATCGTGGCGCTTAATAGCGCTGCTGAATTGGAGAGGAGAACCAAAACTATGAACAAGCTCAAGAATCTTTTCTGGAATCTACGTATCGTCAAGGACACGAAGGGCCAGGACCTGATCGAATATGCTCTGATGGCCGGCTTTGTGGCCGTCGCCGCTGGCGCCATCATGCCGAACGTTGCCACCAGCATCAGCACGATTTTCAGCAAGGTATCTGAAACGCTCTCGACCGCCGCGCAGGCCGGTTCCTAGCCAGTACCCCAAACAAATCAAATACTTCCATTGCTCAAGACCCACGCTTCGGCGTGGGTCTTGTTTTTGTTCGTAGGCGTAATAGTACAGATACACTTCAAAATGGAAGGGTGTACCATAGACGCCTTCGAGGGGGAATCGCTAGTCTTTAGTCAGCAGTTACCCCTATGAACAATATCTATGGAATCCTGAATTCCACCCAGTTTGTTCAGTTCGCCTATCTTCAGGCGCTCGATCTGTTGAGCACGATCGCCTTTCTCGTCCACGGGGTGGGAGAAGCAAATCCGCTGGTGCGCTGGAGCATGCAGCTCACACCGCATCCGCTGGGCGGATTGTTCGTAGTAAAGTGCGTCGCGTTGATGATGGCGTTTTACGCGATCAAAACGCAACGGGAGAAGTTGATGTCACGCATCAACCTGTTTTACGCCGGGATTATCTCCTGGAATCTGGTCTGCCTGGTGTTGGCAGCCTAGTATTTGCGCAGGACGGCGAGCACGCGTCCCTGCACACTGACGATGTTCTGCGGCACCATGATCGGCTCCATTGAGGAGTTGGCGGGCTGCAGACGAATCATCTCGTTCGGCTCACGGTAGAAACGCTTGAGAGTCGTCTCCATGCCGTCCACCAGAGCCACGACGATATCGCCATCACGGACGCTGTTGACGCGCTCGACCAGCACAAAATCCCCATTGCAGATGTGATCTTCGATCATGGAATCGCCACGCACCTGAAGCGCGTAGGTGGTGTCGTTGCCGATGAAGTCGCGGAAGGCCAGCGTTTCCTGATTCGCGACGCTCTCCACCGGCAGGCCGGCTGCAATGCGGCCGAGTAGCGGGACTTCGAGATCTGGCGTCGTCGGTACTGCCGAGTAGCTGCGGCGTTCATCGAGATACTTGGGGGAAATCTCAAGCGAGCGGCTCTGATTGAAACCGCGCTTGAGGTAGCCCTTGGACTCGAGCGAGTGGATGTGCTTGTGAACCGTCGCCAGCGAAGTGAGGTTCATGCCTGAGGCGATCTCCTCATAACTGGGCGAGTAGCCATGCTTCTCGATGAAATTCGCCAGGTAATCCAGCAGGTCCTTTTGGCGCCGTGTCAAAGCCATGGCCCCATTCTAGGCGAAGAAAGACCGAATTACAAGTAGAATCTTCGCTTTAGGTTCGCCCGGGCAAGCGAAGCCGATACAAGAGAAGATTTTTTAACGATGCGGACACCATCGGGGCCGGGCTCGTCATATCTTGGAAGTGATCCAAGAAATGACCCGCCGTACCAATCTGCTCACCCTCGCCGCTGCCCCTGCGCTGGCTGCCGCACCCGCGACCACTGATCCCCTTGAAATTGCGCTGGAACACAACCGCCAGGGGGTGGAATCGCTCCTCAAGCACCAGGTGACCGACCCGGCGAGCCGCTGGTACGGGATGACGCTGAACCAGTTTGGCATTCCGGTGATCGCCGGCATGGCGGGGATGTTCGACACCTATGGGGCGGCGCTGATGCACCCAAAGTCGAAGTATTACCGCAACGCTGAGGTGTTTAACCGGCTCAAGCTGGCGGCGACGCAGTTGGTGAAGCATTTGAGCCCGGGGGGCTTTTACTCGAACCTCGATACGAACTTCAATTCTCCGCCGGACACGGCGTTTGGAGTACGCGCGGCGGCACAAGGGCTGCTGATGGCCAAGCGGACCGAGAGCCGCGAGATTTTTGAGGTGATGCAGCCGTTTTTGAAGAAGGCGGCCGACGGGTTGGCTGTAGGTGGCATCCACACGCCGAATCATCGCTGGGTGCTGTGTGCGGCGCTGGCACAGGTGAATGAGATTTTGCCGAATGCGGCCTATACGAAGCGCATTGACCAGTGGCTGGCCGAAGAGATCGACATTGATGAGGATGGCCAGTTCACCGAGCGGTCCACCGGCGGCTACAACCCGATCATCGACAGCGCGCTGATCGCGATTGCTGAAAAACACAATCGACCGGAATTGTTTGAGCACGTGCGGGCGAACCTCAATTCCCTGCTCTACCTGATCCAGCCGAATGGCGAGGTGGTGACGGACTTTTCACGGCGGCAAGACCAGTTCACAATCGCCACGCCGGTGAACTACTACTTCTCGTTGCACTACATGGCACTGAAGGACAAGAACCCGGCCTGGGCGGCGCTGGCGGCGAAGTATCGCGCGCAGGCGATGGGACTGTCTACGGCGATGCTGTACCCGGACTTTCTGAAGCCACTGGCGGCGGGAGAATTGCCGACGAATTACCGCAAGGACTTCAAGCATAACCGCATCACACGTTTCCGCCGCGCCGACCAGGCGGCGACGGTGTTTTATAACGGCTCGAGCCGGGTGATGAATGTGGTGAAGGGCGATGCAGTGATCACCACGGTTCGCTTTATCAGCGCGTTCTTTGGCAAGGGCCAGTTCAAGAGCGTGGACTACAAGCTGGATGGCAACAAGATCGAGATGAGCCAGAAGCTCGACGGGCCTTACTACCAGCCGTTCACGCCGACGCGCAAGATCGATAGCGAGATGTGGGATTCGACGCAGAAGCAGCGGCCGCGCACCGAGATCAGCCAGTATGAACAGGGCGCGATCGTCGAAGAAGCCGAAGGTGGCTACAACCTGCGGGTAAAGACTGGCGGCACTGAACTGGTGCCGGTGACAATCGAAATTGCCTTCCGGCCGGGTGGCAAGCTGGAGGGCGTAAAGCCCGTACCGAACACGGCCGACTCCTACCTGATTGATGGCCCGGAGGCGCGCTACCGGGTGGGCAAGGACGTGATCAAGGTAAGCCCGGGGTTGAGCGATCATCACTGGACGCGCGACATGCGCTACATCGAGCCCAAGCTGCCGGGTCCGACACTGTACCTGTGCGGGTTTGCCCCGCTTGATCACACGATTCGTTTCCGCTTTGAATAAGCGCTAGGGCTCCAGCGGCCAGAGGTCTTGCCAGGCGCCATCAAAGCGGGCGTGGAATGATTCGGTGGTTTTGAAGCGCCTCGTGGCGATGATGCCAATCTGCGTCATGGATTGGCTGAGCGGAGTGCCGACGGGGCGGAAGTTCATCCCATCCACACTGTAGAACGCACGCACCTGCCCGTTGCGTTGGACCAGTCGCAAATAAAGCGGTGGATGGCCCGGCAGATCAGGCGCGCTTTCGAGAAGCTTGCCGTCGCGGATCCAGGCGACGGTGGGCGCGTCGCTGCGATAGCGTACCAGCCGCAGGCGTGGGCCCGAATCGCCGCGGAGGAAAAAGCCCGCCGAGATGGCGGAGGTGTTGTCAGATTCGACCCGTGTGGTGAAGCTCCAGTCGCCCTGTCGCGGGAGGCTTGCCGACCAGGTGGATTCGCAGGGTTCACCCGCGCTGGGCAGGCCGGCAGTCAGGTCGAACTGGTCGGCGCAAGCGCTTTGGAAAGCGGCAAACTGCAGTTTGCGAGCGGGCATGGAGAAACGGGCGGTTTGGGGTGGAGACTGGCGACGGCCGTTGACGGCGAATACACCGGCGCGAAGCGGGGCGTTGAGCCTGAGGGTGACCGGTTCGCCGACGGGCGTCCAGTGTTCCCGATCCACGCTGGAGAAGCCGGTATAGGTGTCCCCATCGCGCCGGAGCTTGAGCCAGACGGGAACGTGGCTTTGGCCCTCACGATCGGCGATGTCGCGGGCGATGATGGGTTGGCCCTTGATCTCACCCACCAGGGAAATGAAATTGGCCGAGGTGAAACGCCGGCCCAGGGCAATGTACTGCACGGGGCCAGCCGAGAGAATCAGCCCGGCGAATTGCCCCTCATTGGCGGGAGCGAAATCGAGGCGGGTGATGAGCTCTTCCTGCTGGCCAACGGTGGGGCCAAGGCGCAGCCCACCGGGCGCAACATCGGGCCAGGGCGACTTGATGTCACCGAAGGTGGCGGGGATTTCGACTTCAGTGAGTGGCGCGCCGGGAGTGGCTTGCCGGGAGAGGTAAATCGCCATGACCATGCAGAGGGCGAGAACTCCAACCACCACAGGCCAGCGACGTGGCGGCGGCGGGGGCACCAGCGCCACGGGCGAGCGCAACTCAAACTGTGGCGCATAGGAACGCAATGGCAAAGAGATCAGAACAGGATCGTCAGCGCCGGGGCCCTCGTAGTATTTCTCAAGTCGCTGCCGCACGAGGGTGGCGAGCTTTCGGACGGAGGCGTCGATGGTTGGATCGAAATCGGACTTGCCCAACACGTGCAGCGCGAGCTCGACCTGATCCGCCGGCGCCTCACCCGCCAGGACACGCGTGGCCGTAAACTCGAGAAACTGACGCGCCTGCCGGGAGGATTGAAACGGAGGGCTCGCGAGGACGCGATCGAGTTGTTGCGCAAAGTCTGACGTGGTTTCAATCATTTACGGACGTTCCGGAACGTTCTCAGGCCGCTGAGGGCACTTGTGGTTGTGGTCTCAACTATATAGTATTCGGGGAAACGACCATGTCAGCTTCAAACTTTCGAGTCCTGTTGCTCGGGTTCCTCACCGCACTTGCGGCCCTCGGGCAGTCTTCGCTTGGCACAATCACGGGGACGGTAACCGACCCTGCGGGCGCGCCCACACCGAATGTGACGATCACGGCGCGAGCCGCGGCGACGTCACTTACCTATAAGGGGATCACGAACGAATCGGGGGTGTACGTCATCCCCAATGTGCCAATTGGCGAATTCAGCGTCACGGCGGAGGCGAACGGGTTCAAGAAGATTCAACGCAGTGGCGTGACGGTGGAAGTGTCGCAGCGCTTGCGTCTCGACTTTACGCTCGAGATCGGGAACGTCACCGAGGCGGTGGACGTGAAGGCGGAGATTCCGCGCATTCAGGTGGAAGACTCGTCCCTTGGCACGGTGATCGAGCAGAAGCGCATTGCGGATCTGCCGCTGAATGGCAGACATGTATTCAACCTGGTGAAGATGGTGCCCGGGGTGGTGCCACGATCGAACTCGACGGACGGCTTTGCCGAGGTGAACAATCAGACGTTCTCGCAGATGCGCGTCAACGGTGGCCCGGCATATGGCAATCAGTTTTTCCTCGATGGGGTATCAAACACGGCGGCGGTGCACAACGAGATCTCGGTGGTGCCGATGTCGGATTCAGTGGAGGAGTTCCGCGTGGAGACGAGCGCGCTGAAGGCCGAGTTTGGTCAGACGGCGGGCGGCGTGGTGAACGTGGTGACGAAGTCGGGCGGGAATGGATTCCACGGGTCGCTGTATGAGTTTTTGCGCAATGATTCGCTCGATGCGCGCAATGCGTTCTCGACGCAGCCCGACCCGCGAACGGGGCGCACCAAGCAGGTGCTGCGCTACAACCAGTACGGCGGCACGGTGGGCGGGCCGGTCTGGATTCCAAAGTTGTACAACGGCAAGAACCGGACGTTCTTCTTTTCGGGCTGGGAACAGTGGTTATGGCGCAGCACGGGTTCGCCGCAGATCGGCACTGTTGCGACGGCAGAACAACGCAATGGGGATTTCTCGCGGACCTTTGACGCGCGTGGCGCGCTGATTCCGATCTACGACCCATCGACGACACGGCCCAATCCGAATGGCAGCGGCTTTGTGCGGGATCTGTTTGCCGGCAATCTGGTACCGCGCAATCGCATGGATCCGCTGGCACAGCGCGTGCTGGCCTACATGCCGCAGGCCAACGCGACGCCGACCGACCCGATCACGAACGCGAACAACTTTGTTTCGCTCGCCAAGTCGACCTCCAATCAGACGGTGGTGACGAATCGCCTCGATCACCGCTTCAATGAAACGAACAACCTGTTTGTGCGCTACTCGTTCACCTGGAACACGTTGCAGAACGCGGGTTGGGGCCTGGGGGCTGCGGACCCGGCGGCGCGCAATGACCAGCGCGACAACCACAACCTGGCGGTGGGCTGGACGCGGACATTGTCGAGCCGGATGGTGAATGAGCTGCGTGGCGGCGTGACGCGGCAGTGGCTGCCGTTTCTGCATCCCAGCTTTGATCAGGGATGGCCGGCAAAGCTCGGCTATCCGTCGATCATCCCGCAGGACACGTTCCCGCCGGTGCAGATCGCGGGCATGCTGACGATCGGCAATCCGAACTTCTCGGGTGGCTTGCGCGCGCAGAACATCTGGCAGATCGTTGATCAGTTCTCGATCATCTCGGGGCGCCACAACATCAAGATGGGCGTTGACTATCGCGACTGGCGCAACAGCTTCATCAACCGGCTGAATCCTTCTGGCAACTTCTCGTTCACCACGGCGCTGACGGGCAATCCGCTATCGCCAGCCGGCACGGGCGTTGGCCTCGCGACATTCCTGTTGGGTGAGGTGTCGAGCGGGACGCTGGGCTTCAGGCCGTTCTTCCAGGCGCGGGCGAATCCCCTGGCGCTTTACATTCAGGACGACTGGAAGGTGACGTCGCATCTGACGATCAACGTTGGCCTGCGCTATGACGTGAGCTTCGGGTTCCGCGAGATTCATAACCGTCATTCCAACTTTGACCCATTTGCCGCCAACAGCTCGACGGGGCGCGCCGGGGTGCTCAAGTATACGGGCAAGGACGAGCCGGACTCGTTTATCAACCTCGACCGCAACAACTTTGGCCCGCGCATCGGCTTTGCCTGGGACCCGACGGGCAATGGCAAAACGGCGATTCGCGGTGGTTATGGATTGTTGTACCTGCCGATTGAGAGCGGCGCGATTGTGCCGGATAACCAGAATGCGCTGGGCTTTAGCGTGGACACGCAATTCCAGGCGCCCAGCGGCACACCGCAACGGGCATTTCGCTTTGCCGATGGGCCGGCGGCGATTCTGCAGCCGCTGGGCGCGGCTGGGGGCCCGAATGCCTTCCGCGGGCAAAACGTACGCTATCAGGATCGCAACTCGCCGACCGGCTACACGCAGCAATGGAACTTTGCCATCCAGCGCTCGCTATGGGGCGGTTGGACCGCGCAAATTGCGTATGTGGGTAACAAGGGCACAAAGCTGTTTGGAGGCAACTACAACCTGAACCAGCTCGACCCGCAATTCTTCTCGCTGGGCCTCGCGCTGCAAGACCCGGTGCCCAATCCGTTCTTTGGCCAGATCACCACCGGAGCGCTGTCTGGCGCAACGATTTCGCGCTCGCAATCGCTGCTGCCGTATCCGGATTATCTGCGCGTGGATACGTGGGCCGCTCCCAATCTGCCCACCAGCTATCACGCCCTGCAGGTGTCAATCGAGAAGCGCTTTGCAAGTGGCTTGTCGCTGATGGCCAACTACACGAAGAGCAAGCTGATGAGCGAATGCTCGGCGATTGGTGGCGGCAACTCGGGCGATGCCTGTGCAAGCGAATACCGGATTGGACGCTTTAACCGCCGGCTCGACCGTTCGATCGATCAGGACGACGTAAGCAGCCGCATGGTGATCTCGGGCGTGTATGAGCTGCCCGTAGGCAAGGGGAAATCGCTGCTGGGCAATCTGCCGCGGGTGGTGAATGGATTCCTCGGTGGCTGGCAGATCAACGGCATTGGTACGTTCCAGTCGGGCTTGCCGCTGGCGGTGCGCGGGTCGAACAACTTTACGGGCATTAACTACCCGAACGTGCTGCGCGACCCCACGCTTGACGATAGCCAGCGGACACCGACGCGATGGTTTGACATTGATGCGTTTGCCAACCCGGCCAACTTCACGATTGGCAATGTGGCACGCACGCTGCCGCGTACGCGGGCGCCGGGGCTGACCGACATCAGCTTCTCGTTGTTCAAGACGTTCAAGATCCGGGAGCGGTTCAAGCTGGAGGCGCGCGGGGAGTTCTTCAACGCGCTCAACACGGTGAACTACAACTCGCCTAACGTATCGTTCACGCCGAATGCCGCGGGGCAAAATGCGAATGCGAACTTTGGACGCATTCTCGGGTCGCTCGAGGCACGGCGTACGCAGGTTGGCTTGAGGATGACCTTCTAATGAAACGAAGAGCATTATTCGGATTCCCGGCCCTGCTGCTGGGGCAGGCGAAGAAGACGCCGCAGATTCTGCTGCGCAGTTCCTGGCAGAGCGTGAACATTGGTGACATTGGCCACACCCCGGGGGCGCTCAGCCTGATTGAAAAGCACTTTCCCGAAGCGCAGGTGACGTTGTGGCCGGGCAAGCTCGAGCATGGATCGAGAGATTTGCTCACTCGCGGGTATCCGAAGCTGCGCATCGTGGAGGGCAACGTGGGCCCTGATGGCAAGCCGGTGCAAGCAGCACTGGCAAAGGCATGGGCCGAAGCGGATCTGTACCTCAGCGGATCAGGCAGCGGGTTTCCAGCCAGTCAGCACGCGGTGGCCTTTCGCAAAGCGACGGGCAAGCCGGTGGGCGTGTTTGGTGTGAGCAATGATCCGATCTCGGGATTTGGCGAAGGCCGGGAGCCCGAGGGCGGCACCTTGCAGCAACTGCGTGCGAAGGCGCTGGCGCTACCGCAGGATCACTTGAAGGGCGACTTGCGCTACATCATCGACCAGGCGGCGTTCTTCTTCTGCCGGGACACGATCACTCGTGATTATCTGAAGGCGCAAAAGGTGAAGACGCCGGTGCTCGAGTTTGGCCCGGACGCGCAGTTGGGCATGCATCTGAAGGATGTGGCGACGGGCGGGGCCTGGATGAAGCAGCATGGGCTCGAGCCGCAGAAGTTCATCGCGGTGGTGCCGCGGCTGCGCTATACGCCTTACTACCTGATCCGGAATGAGGCCCGCACTGCGACGGATGATGTTCGCGATGCGATCAACAAACGTACGGAAGAAGCCGATCACGGCAAGCTGCGGGAGATGATCGTGGCCTATGTGCGCCAGACGGGACACAAGGTAATGGTGTGCGCCGAGATGACCTATCAGGTGCCGCTGGGCAAGCGACTGCTCGTCGATCCGCTGCCGGAGGATGTGCGCAAAAACGTCGTTTGGCGCGACACGTACTGGCTGCCGGATGAGGCCGCCGCGATCTATGAACATGCGCAAGCGGTGGTGAGTCTGGAATGCCATTCGCCGCTGATTGCGCTGAAGTCGGGCACGCCGACGTTCTACGTGCGGCAGCCGACCGATACCTGCAAGGGACAGATGTACCGCGACCTGGGCGCCAATGACTGGTTCTTTGAAGTGGAAGAAACCAGCGGTGCGCAGTTGTGGCAGCGGCTCGATGGGGTAGTAAGCAAGCCCGCGCGCGCGAAGGCGCAGGTGAAACAGATTATGAGCCGGGCCGACAAGTTGCAGCAACGCATGGTGGAGGTGCTGCGGCGCGCGTTGGTATAAGGGAAGAATGTATACACGGCGTTGGTTTGGGGTGATGGCGACAGTGGGGGCATTGGGTGCACAAACAGCGCCACCTCCAGGACCACCGTCAGCGCCCGCCCCCGGCGGAGCGGGACGCGACCACAACTCCGACATCCTCATCAAGCAACTCACGATCCAGAAGGCCCATGCGGAGCTGGGCGATGTCGCCGAGGTGCATGAGGTGCGCTACACGAGCGCGCCGCCGCACAAGCCGCAAAACCCGACGGCGCCAGGCGCGAAGAATCCGCTCATCATCCGCGCGCTCGTGTTTATCCCGAAGACGCTCGACCGCTCCAAGAAGCACCCGTTCATCGTGTTTGCCCATCAGGGTATTCACAGCGATTTTGGTCGCGATTACGAGTTCAACGCGGTGCGTGAGCTGGTGATGCAGGGCTATGCGGTGATCGGGCCGGATTATCGCGGCAGCACCGGGTATGGGGCAAATTTCTATAACCAGATCGACTACGGTGGCCTTGAGGTGGAAGATGTTTTCCAGGCACGGCAGTGGATGCTGGACACCTATGATTTTCTCGACGCAAAACGCGCGGGCATCATCGGGTGGAGCCACGGCGGCATGATCACGCTGATGAACGTGCTGCAGCACCCAGAGGCATTTGCCGCCGCGTACGCCGGTGTCCCGGTGACGGACCTGGTGATGCGGCTTGGGTATCACGATGCGGCGTATCAGGCGATCTTCTCTGACCCGCGCCACATCGGCAAAACGGTGAGCGGTGACATTCAGGAATACTTGCGTAGATCACCGGTGACCTATGCCGACAAGCTGCAGACGCCGCTGTTGATCCACGGCAACACGAATGATGAAGACGTGCACGTGATGGAAGTGCAGCGCATGATCGATGCGCTCAAGGCCGCCGGCAAAAAGTTCGAGTACAAGATTTATGACAATGCGCCGGGTGGCCATGAGTTTGGCCGCATCGATACGAAGCTGGCGCAGGAATCACGGCGTGAGATCTACCGGTTTCTCGCCACGCACCTTAAGCCATCGCGGCCGGTGAAGTAGCCATCGTCTGGGGCGCTTTGCGACGACGCCAGGCGCGGAAGCGATGGAGCGCAAGGGCAAGGCCCGTCCAGACCAGCACTACGCCACCAAGCGAGGCGATGCCCGCCACCGTCTGGCCCACGATACCGAGCGATTCGCCCGTGTGGAGGAAGCGTGAGAACGAGCGCACCTGACGACCGGTGTTGAAATCGCTGAAGCCTTCCTGCTTGAGGACGGCGGCAGTGGCGCGGTCGTAAGTGACCGTGGAGCGCAACTGCGGCTGGCCGCCGTCACCACGATCCACGGTGAAGGTAACAGGGCTCGCGTCTGTCCCCACGCGGAAGCTGATGCTCTGCCAGCCGCTGGTCTGGCTGGCGAGAGCGAAAAGCTGATTGATGCCGTTTAGGCCCGGGTCACCCTTGGGTTGGGGCGTGTTGTCGGCTTTGGGCATTTCAGAATTGGTAACCGAATAAATGAGATTGTTGGCCCACTGGTAGGAGATCGGCAGAGCCGAGATGATGACGAAGAAAAGCGGAATGGCCGTCCAGATGCCAATCGCGTTGTGCCAGTTGAAATCGCGAGCCTTGCCACTCAAGCCGCCGCGGAACCAGAGGATGGGACGGATGTGGCGCCAGCTCCAGACTTGTGGCAACCAGAGGTAGATGCCCGAGAGCACAATACCCACAAAGGCAAGCGTACAGGCGCCGGTGATGGCCTTGCCGGTGGCGCGCCAATCGCCCTCGAGCGCAATCCAGCGATGCCAGGCACGCAGCTTCTGAAATGTCTCACGGGTGCTCTTGTTCGGCGTGCCGAGGACCTCGGCCGTATAGGGATTGAGGTAGACGATGCCGGCCTTGCCCTGATTGACCTCGACGGGTTCGCCCGGTGCGGAACGCACGGTAACAGTGGCGGAATCCTTAAGCCCGGCGCGGCGGATCAATTCATCCAGCGGCAAGGCACTTGCACCAGCAGGCGCCTGCACCCTGAATGGGCCACGCTCGGCGCTGGCAATCATTTGTCGCTCATAAGTGAGCAAAACGCCCGTCAACGACATGAGCAAAATGATGAGGCCACCCACGCATCCCGCGATCAGGTGGCCCCAGAAAAGGATCTTTCGAAACAGTTTCACAAGGGCCTTCCGCAACTGACTTGCAATATTGTCAGATTACAACAGAAGGCCCTTGCCGGACTAGAAGTTCAGCTTGAGCGCCAGCTGGATAACGCGCCAGCTTTCGCCATTCTGATTGGTGGTGGAGGAGCTGGCAGTGGACAGCGTCACGCAGCAGGTCTGACCAAAGACGTTGCTGTTGACGGCGGGGCTACCGACACTCGCATCACGCGGGTTGCGGAAGTTGGCGTGATTCAGAGCATTGAAGGCTTCGGCGCGGAATGTCAGCTTGAAGCGTTCGTTGATCTGGAAGGCCTTGGACGCGCTGAGGTCGAGGTTCCAGAAGATCGGACCCTGGAAGACGTTGCGGCCAATACCGAGCTGCCCCGGTGCGGGGACGGCGAACTGGGAGTTGTCGAGGAAGAGCACCGGGCCGAGCACCCCGGGCTTCTCCTGCAAAACCGCCTTGGGGTAAGAAGTAACACCCGGGGCGAGCGCGGCGCGGCTCTGCGCGACGTTATTGGCCGTCAGGAAGCCCGAGCGCACCGTGAACGGCTCACCCGACTGATAGGTGAAGATGCCGTTGAGGCTCCAGTTGCCGACGATCATATTGAGCGGGCCCTTGGCATTGCCAAACAGCGGCTTGCCCTTGCCGAAGGGAAGCTCGTAGATGCCGCTCATGTTGACGACGTGACGCTGGTCGAAGTCGGAGCGACCGCGCTCATTGTCATAGTTGCGGCCATCGACGGGAGTACGAGCATTCGTCGTGGTGAGGCCACCACCAGCCGTGGCGGCAACGGGGTCAACCGAAAGGTTGTCGATCGACTTTGACAGCGTGTAGGAGCCACTCAGCAAGACGCCAGCGGTATCAAAGCGCTTGCGGAAGGTGGTCTGCAGGCCGTGGTAGATCGAGTCGGCCCCATTGTCGAGGTAGAGGATCTGACCGAACTGCTGGTTGGGACGCAGGCGAGCGGCGGTAGTGGTCTGCTCGAGGCGGAGCGCCATGTTGCCAAGGGCGTTCTGCGTGGTCGAGAGATCGGAGATCGAGGCGGCGCCATTGGCGAAAGCGCTCGTCATGATGCCGTTCTGGATGAACGGCACCGCGGAAGCGCCAACGCAGGGGGAGCCATTGGTGAGCGTGCCGTCCGGACGGCAGCCCGTGATCTGCGTATTGCGCTGCATGGCGAGGAAGCTCGGCAGGAGCGATTCGGTATTCAGCTGGTTCATGTCCCAGGAGCGATACAGGCGAGTGCCGCGGCGGCCAACGTAACCGATACTGGCAACGTAGCCGCGGGAGATCTCGCGCTGGATCGTGAAGTTCCACATATGGACATAAGGCAGCTTGAGGTTCTGATCGAACACGCGCGCCGAAGGAGCAGTGTTGTAGGTGCTGATGCTGGGGGTGAGCTGCGAGGATGGCTTGGCCGTCGGCGGCGTCAGCTGCGTGGGGAACTGCGAGAGGCGCACATCAGGCACCGAGGCGCAACCCGGAGTGGTGGCGCCACCAACGGTGGCAACGCATGAGAACACCTGCCCCGGCACGGCCGTCGCGATCGAAGTGACCTGGAAGGTGCTGATCGGGTCAAACGCCGAGCTGTAGCCAACACGGAAGACCGTCTTGTTGCTGTTGCCCGGCGACCAGGCGATGCCGATACGCGGCGCAAGGGCGCCCCAGTTGAAGTTCTGATACCAGCGCGAAGCAGGCACAAAGCTGACCGTGCCCTGGCTGCCGTCGATGGCCTTGTTGGGGATGTAAACGCGGTTGCCGGCTTCGGTGGGTGGAGCGTTGATTTCCCAACGCACGCCGTAGCTGATGCTGAGATTGCGACGCAGGCGGTACTCGTCCTGCAGGAAGAAGTTGTACTGCTTGGTGCGCTGGCCCTGGGCCCAGAGCGTAACGCTCTTCTCGCCGGTCTGGAACGGGAGGAACGTGTCGTTCTTCACATCGCCGAGGAAGCTGTGGGAGAGCTGGGCGGGGATACCGAGCAAGTCGTTGACCGTGCCCTGGAGGCGATTGAGATCGTTCGACGCAATGCCGGCAGCCGCGGCGCCGGTGAGGGACGGGAACGTGAAGCCTGTTGGCGGCCGAACCGTGCGCGACAGCGAGATCGACGGGACGAGTGAAGTGCCTCCAACGTCACCGCGCTGGTCGTTGTGCTGGTAGAAGCGGACGTTGCCGCCGAACTTGAACACATGAGCGCCAGTGATGTAGGTGAGGTTGTTGATGTACTGAATGGTGTTGACCGCGCGGAAGGTACGCGGATTGGCCGTGTAGTCCACCGAAGAGTTGTTGAAGGTAAAGCGCGGCGTATTGGGGAACAAAGGATTGGCTTCGCCCTGGGTGAACAGGAAATTGAAACGCGAGAAGCCAACCGTGAATTCGTTGACGAGACGCGGGCTGAGCACGCTACGCACGCCGACGGCGATGTTGTGCGCCGGGCGGAAAACTTCACCACGCGCCGGGTAGCCGGGGATGACAATCGGACGGCCATTGAGCGGGTCGCCATTGAGCGTGTTCTGCTCGGCGCCGAGCCAGCGGCCCCACAGGTTGTGCTTGTCGTTCAACGTGTGGTCGATGCGGAAGAGATACTGGGGCCCGCGGATCTGGAACGGAGAATTCCAGACGTAGTTGCCCGTATTCAAGCCGTCGCCACCCGCATAAGAATTGGGAGCCGGATAACCGCCGAGCACGCTTCTGACGGCGGGATCCATCGTGCCGCCGTTGGCGAACACGTTGAAGGTGGCAACGCAGTTGGCGTCGGTGTTGGAATTGCAGTTGCGGACGCCGGGAGCAAGCGCGCCAGTCTTGGAATCGACCAGCAGCGGCGAGTTCTGCGTGATGCGCTGGCCATTGAGGGTGAACGGCGAACGACCATCGAGAACAAAGTAACGGAAGTTGCCGGCGAGGGCCTGCGGCGAGTAAAGGGTGACCGTGCCGAAGCTCTTGTCGACGGGATCGGCGAAGTTGACCTTCTGGCCCTGCCAGGAGCCAAAGAAGAACGTCTTGTTCTTACGGATCGGGCCGCCGAGCTCAAAGCCATACTGATTGAGCTTGATGATCGGCTTCTCCTGGCCCTGCGCCTTGGCGAAGAATTCATTGGAGTTGAGGGCGGTATTGCGGAAGAACTCAAACATCGTGCCGTGGAACTGATTGGTGCCGGAACGAGTGGCGACTGAAACGTTGGCGCCCGAGTTGCGGCCTTCTTCGGCGGAGGGGTTGGAGGTAGTGACCTTGAACTCCTGCACGTTGTCCGGATTGAGGCGGAAGATGTTGTTTACCGGATTGGGGTTGGTGGATTCGTTGGCTTCGATACCGTCGATGGTGACGTTGACGGCGCCGGTGCGCGAGCCGTTGACGCTGATCGTACCGCCCGAGCGCTGCAACACGCCGGGCTCATAGATGAGCAGGTTAAGCGGATTGCGCCCGTTGAGCGGGAGCGCTTCGATGGCTTTGCGTTCGACGACGTTGCCGATGACGGCGTTGTTGGTCTGGATCGTTTCGGCGTTGGCTTCAACGTTGACGCTCTCGGCGGCCGAGCCGACTTCGAGCGTGGCGTTGACCGTGGCGGGCGTATTGATCTGCAGAACGATCTTGGTCAGGTTGAACTTCTTGAAGCCCTTGGATTCCACGTTCAGGGTGTAGCTGCCGACGGGAATGGAAGGGAAGGCGTACAGCCCGGCGGCTGTGGTTTCCTGCGTGTAACGCAGGCCTGTGGACTCATTGGTTGCTACGACGGTGGCCCCCGGAACGATAGCCCCCGAGCTATCCGTAACCGTACCGCCGAGCTGGGTAGTGGAAGTCTGACTCAGGAGCGCGAAGCTCGAGAGCAGAAAAATGGCCAAGCGCAAAAGCATTGCGTGGAACCTCCCTGAACTGCAATGGATTTGTAATATGATACCCTTGCCGCCGAGTACAATTGAAGCCATGTCAGCTGAAGTGCGTAAAGTTGCGCTGGTCACGGGCGCCAGCAAGGGGATTGGCAAGTGCATTGCCATTGAATTGGGCCGGGCGGGATTTGATGTCGGGGTGAACTATAACTCAGACCTCGCAGGCGCGGAAGACACGGTGGCGCAGATCGCGGCGCTGGGTGGCAAGGCCGTGCCGCTCAAGGGCGACGTCGGCAATGTCGAGAGCCTGCGGAATCTCTACGCAGAATTTGACCGTCATTTCGACGACATCCATGTGATGGTGGCCAACGCGGCCGTGCAGACGTGGAAGTCGCTGCTTGAGCTCAGCGTTGAGGAATGGGACAAGGTGCACAACACGAATCTGCGCGGGACATTTTTGTGCACACAGCTGGCGGCGCAGCGCATGGTGAACCGCAAGCACGGTGGCAGCATCATCACGATCGGCTCGGGCTGCAACAAGCTGGCTTTTCCGCGGCTGGTGGATTACACGGCATCGAAAGGCGGCATTGAGATGTTCACCAAGGTGGCGGCCTGCGAGTTGGGCAAATATCAAATCCGCGTCAACTGCGTGGCGCCGGGAGCCACAGAAGTGGAACGCACCAAGGGCGAGACCGGCGACTATGCGGGCACATGGGCGCCGCTGACCCCACTCGGACGCATTGGCTACCCGATCGACATTGCGCGGGCCGTGCTGTATTTCGCCGGTGACCAGAGTGAGTTCGTCACGGGGCAAACCCTGTTTGTGGATGGCGGCGTCTCCCTGAAGCCGCATTGGCCATATGAATTTTGAGGGCGAGCCACAGCGGCTCGATGTCTACCTGCAAACTCTGTATCCGAAGTACAGCCGTAGCCGGCTGCAGGAGTGGATCAAGAAGGGGCGCGTGAAGGTGGATGGCAAGGTGCAGAAGGCATCGCACATCCTCAAGGGCGGCGAGATAATCGAAGTGGAGCCGATGGAGCTCAAGGCGCTCAAGGCCCGCCCCGAGGATATCGACCTCGAGATTCTCTACGAGGACGATGATGCCCCGAAAAATTATCGCCACGCCTTTTAAAAACTATATCGCAGCCATTTACA